>CAXTWJ010000005.1:13767-26593 GCA_964247925.1 uncultured Sphingomonas sp. | reverse complement strand
CAGCGCGCTCAGCCCGTCGCCGCGCACCGTCAGCGCCCCCAGGCCGAGCGGATCGGAGGGCAGCTGGTCCAGCGCCTGCGCGAACACCGCGCCCGCCGCGACCAGGATAGCGATGCCCGCCGGCGCCAGCCATGCCCATCGCCCGCGCAGCGGCAGGCACAGGCCCGCGACCCCAAGGACGACGAACGGGGCGGCCCAGAGGTTCGCGTTCACCACGGCCGACAGGTCGTTGAACTCGAACACGCCGGGCAGCGTGAATTGCGGCCAGCCCGCCAGGTTGAGGAGGTAAGCGTACGTCTCCCCATCGCCCAGGTACGACCGGCCGCCCCGGTTCGACACCAGCGGCCCCAGGGCGAAGGCGGCGGCGATCACCGCCGCGACATAGGCGGGCACAGCCGCCCGCAGCTGGTCGGTGGCGAACGCCCGCCAGCCCATGCCCGCGCGCAGCTGCGCCGCGGCGAAGCCCAGCACGGCGGCGAGCACGGCCACGCACACCGGCGCCACCGCCCACAGCCCCCGCTGGGCGAGCAGGGGCGCGCTGCTGCTGACCTCCAGGCTCTGCACGGCCCCGATCGCGATCACGGCCACGGCCAGCACCGCCGATCGACCCGGCATCCAGCCGCGGCGCCGCTGCAAGGCCCATTCGACAGAACGCAAAAATAACTCCGTTGCCATATGACGCGTGGGAAAGGCGGGACCTGGCCACCCTGCAAGAGTGAAGTTGCCGGGCCTAGCAGCAAACGGTGAACGGGTTGACGCTTTTTGCGGGCGGTTCGCGGAGATCGACGCTAAACGGCGATTGTCGGCCCTGCCCGTCCGCCGATGACGAGGATAGTGACTTGAACGTTGTGAGCACCGAACCGATGCTGCCCGCCGATCCCGACGAGCCGCTGGAGCAAAGCGAGGCCGGAGTCGGCAACAGCTCGCTGCTGCCCGATCCGCGTCAGCTGCTCGTCATCCTGTGGCGCCGCAAGTGGATCTTCCTCCTGGTGTTCGCCGGCATCCTGGGCGCGGCGATCGCCTATGCCAACCTCGCGCCGCGCCTGTACACCTCGACCGCCACCGTGATGATCGAATCGCGCAAGGGCGATCCGGTGCAGCAGGGCGGTGCGTCGCCGGATCAGGCGCCGTCATCCGACTTCATCGACACGCAGATCCTGGTGTTCGACTCGCCCCAGCTGGCCGCGCACGTCGTGACCGCGCTGGAGCTGCTGGACGACCCGCAGTTCGGCGGCGCGCCGTTGGGCGACGCCCCGTCGGAGGCGCAGCAACGGGCGCGGCTGGCCGGGGCGGCGCAGCGCCTTCATGGCCTGATCAGCGTTCGCCGGGCGGGGCAGACCGCGCTGATCGAGGTCGCGGCGTCCACTCGTTCGCCCGCCCAGTCCGCGCGCATCGCCAACGAATATGTCCATCAATATCTGCTGAGCATCGAAGCGGCGAAGGACGCGACGGCGCAAGCGATGAACAAGCAGATCGACAGCCGGCTCGATCAGCTGCGCGCCGATGCCGAACACGCCGACGCCTCGCTCCAGCAGTACAAGATCGCGCACGGGCTGATGAGCTCGGAAGGTGCCACGATGGCCGAGCAGGAGGCGTCCTCGCTCAACCAGCAGGTGCAGCAGGCGCGCGCGCAGCTGGCCGAGCGGCAGGGCCGACTGGCGGCGGCGCGCCAGCAGCTGCGTGCGGGTGGCGGCGGCAGCGACGTCGCCTCCGTGCTCAGCTCGGGCACGATCGGCGGCCTGCGCCAGCAGGAGGCGGACAGCAGCCGCAACCTGGCGCAGCTGCGTTCGCGCTACGGCCCCAAGCACCCGGCGGTGGCGCAGGAGGAGCAGCGGCTGGCCGACGTGCAGCGCCAGCTGCAGGCGGAAAGCAACCGCATCCTGTCCAGCCTGCAGGCGGAGGTGAGCGTGGCCGCGTCCGGCCTGTCCTCGCTGGAGAGCAGCCAGGGCGAGGCGCGCGGGCGGCTGGCGTCGAACGCGCAGGCGCAGGTCGGCTTCCTCGAGCTGCAGCGCCGCGCGGACGCCGCGCGGACGGTCTATGAGGCGTTCCTCAACAAGTCGCGGGGCACCGCGGCGCGCGACGGCATCGACTCGCCGCTCGCGTCGGTGTCGTCGAGTGCCGTGGCGGCGACGGCGCCGTCCTCCCCCAACGTCCGGCTGATCTACCTGATCGGGCTGCTGACCGGGCTGGTCGCCTCGACGCTGGCGGTCGCGGTCGCGGAGTTCCTGGACAGCGGCATCAAGACCAAGGCCGATGTCGAGCGCCGGCTGGGCGCGCGTTACCTGGGGTCGGTGCCCGAAATCGAATCGACGCTCGACGGTCTCAGGACGACCGAGAGCCCGCAGGACTATATCGTCTCGCACCCGCTCTCGACCTTCGCCGAAGCCCTGCGCAACCTGCGCACCTCGCTGACGATGCGGGGCAACCGGCGGCCCAAGGTGCTGGCCGTCACCTCCGCGCTGCCGCGCGAGGGCAAGACCACGACCGCCGTCTGCCTGGCGCGCACGCTCGCCATGTCCGGCGCGTCCACCGTGCTGCTCGACTGCGACATCCGCCGCCACTCGGCCAGCGACCTGCTGCTGGAGGGGCGCGAGGGGCAATTGTTCGGCGCGCTGACGGGTGACGTGCCGCTCGACGCGGCGCTGTTCGACGACCCGCTGACCGGCCTCAAGCTGCTGGGCACGCATCGCTCGCCCGAGGACGGCCGCGACCTGCTGGCGCCCGAGCTGCTGGTGCCGCTCCTGACCGAGCTCCGGCAGCGGTTCGACTATGTCGTGATCGACACCGCGCCCGTGCTGGGGATCGCGGATGCGCGCTCGGTGGCCAGCCTGGCGGATGCGGTGGTGCTGCTGGCGCGCTGGCGGCACACATCCATGCGGGCGGCCGACACCGCGCTCGACCTGCTGATCGGGGTGCGCGCGAAGGTGTTCGGCGTCGCGCTGACCCAGGTCGACATCCGCAAGTTCGGCAGCACCGGCCAGGAGGACGTCTATGGCTATCACAAGAAGTTCAAGGGCTATTACGTCAACTGACCCCGCCCGCCGGCGGCGGCTGGCCGCGCTGGCGCTCGCGGGTGCGACCGTCGCGCTGGCGGGTTCGGCGCTGGCCATGCTGAAGGGCGCGCCGCCGATGCCCGCCGCCGCGAAGGCGCCGGTCGAGCAGGGCGGCGCGTCCTTTTTCGACGGGTTCGACCGGCTGGACGGCCGGCGCTGGGCGGTGTCGGATGGCTGGACGAACGGCGATCATCAGGGCTGCACCTGGTCGCGCGACAACGTGTTCCCCGCCCACGGCGTGCTGCAGATGACGCTGGGCAAGGCGGCCGATCGCCAGCGCCCCTATCGCTGCGCCGAGCTCAAGACCAACGAGCATCTGGGTTACGGCACCTATGAGGCGCGGATGCGGACGGCCGCCGGCTCCGGCCTCAACACGGCCCTGTTCACCTATCTGAACGGCGTGCATGACGAGGTGGATTTCGAGTTCCTGGGCAAGGATCCGGGATCCGTGCAGGTCAACTATTTCACCAACGGTCAGGGCGGGCATGAGCAGTGGCCCAAGCTGGGCTTCGATGCCTCCGCCGGGTTCAACGACTATGCCTTCGTCTGGGGGCCGGACGGCACGCGCTGGTATGTCAACGGGCGCCTCGTGCGCGAGGAGAAGGGCGCGGGCCTGCCCGTCAACCCCGGTAGCCTGTTCCTGACGCTGTGGAATGGCAGCGCCGTGCTGAACGGCTGGCTGGGGCCGATGGACGCGTCGCGCACGCCCGCGCTGGCGGAGGTGGACTGGGTCGCCTTCACGCGCGCGGGGGAGCGGTGCCGTTTTCCCCAGTCCGTCACGTGCAGGCTGCCCTGAACCGGTACGGGTGACCGCGCACGGCGCGCTGGCGGGTCGGGCACGTCGCGGGTAGCAGAAGGATGAACCTGTTGGGGGGTATCGTGACGGTGATGGAAAAGCTGCAGCCGGCGGGGCACGCCGCGCCCGTGCTGTCGGTGGTCGTGCCCACCTATAACGAATGCGCCAACATGGCCCCGCTGGTCGCGGCGGTGCGCGAGGCGCTCGGCGACCTGCCGTGGGAGATGCTGATCGTCGATGACGACAGCCCCGACCACACCTTCGCCGAGGTCGCGCGGATCGCGCGCCACGAGCCGCGCGTGCGCTGCCTGCGCCGGGTCGGGCGGCGCGGGCTCGCATCGGCCGTGATCGAGGGCGCGCTGGTGGCCAACGGGGACGTCGTCGCGGTGATGGACGCCGACTTCCAGCACGATGAGACCAAGCTGCGCCCCATGTACGACACGCTGGTCGCGGCGGATGCCGACATGGTGGTCGGCACGCGCTATGCCGGCGACGGCGGGGTTGGCGACTGGGACGGCACACGCCAGCGGATGAGCGACGTCGCCACCTCGATCAGCCGGATGCTGGTCGGCAACCAGACCAGCGACCCGATGAGCGGCTTCTTCATGGTGAAGCGATCAGTGTTCGCGGCGTCGGTCTATGACCTGTCGCAGCAGGGCTACAAGATCCTGCTCGACATCATCAGCTCGTCGCCCCGGCCGCTCAGGATCGCGGAAGTGCCCTATCAGTTCCGCAGCCGGCGCGAGGGCGAGAGCAAGATCAGTGCGATGGTGCTGGCCGAGTTCGCGTTCCTGCTGATTGAGAAGCTGTCGCGCGGGCTGATCCCGCCGCGCTTCGTGCTGTTCAGCATCGTCGGCGGGCTGGGCCTGCTGGTCCACCTGTCGATCCTGTACCTGCTCAAGACGTGGAACCTGTCGTTCCTGAGCGCGCAGAGCGCGGCAATCGCGGGGGCGATGGTCTTCAACTTCGTCGTCAACAACCAGTTCACCTATCACGACCGCCGCCTGACCGGCGCCAGGCTGATCACGGGCGCGCTGCTGTTCTGCGTGGTGTGCTCCGTCGGCGCGCTCGCCAATGTCGGCGTGGCGGAACTGGCGATCAAGCAGACGCACAGCTGGTCGCTGGCGGGGATCGCGGGCGCGCTGATGGGCGCGGTGTTCAACTTCGGCGCGGCGTCGAGCCTGGTGTGGGGTCAGCGTCGCCGCGGGCGCAACTACGCGCCCGACGTGATGACCGAGGCGGCGGCTTGACCGACGCCTGGCCGCGCCGGGAGCGCTGGTCGCGCGGCGCGCTGCTCGCGCTCGCCGCGGTGCTGGCGCTGGCGGTCGCGCTCCGGGCGCTGGGCATCGACTATTCGCTGTGGAACGACGAGGTCGCCTCCACCAAGTTCGCGGCCGCGCCCGTCCGCCTGCTCTGGTCCGACTGGATGGTGCGGGAGACCAACCCGCCGCTCTATTACACGCTGCTGGGCGGCTGGTGGTCGCTGTTCGGCGGCAGCGACGTGGCGCTGCGTGCCATGTCGGCGGTGATCGGCTGCGTCGGCGTCGCGTTCGTCTTTCTGCTCGGGCGCCAAGTCGGCGGCACGCGGACGGGCGCGATCGCGGGCGCGCTGGTCGCGGCCTCGGCGCAGAATATCCTGTATAGCCAGCAGGTCCGCGGCTACATCCTGGGCTACACCGCCGGGGTCGCCGCCGTCCTCGCCACGCTCCTGTTCCTGGCGAGCGCCAGCGGCCGCGCGCGGGGACGCGGCGGCGCGCTGGTCGGCTATGTCGCGGCGACCGCCGTCGCGCTCTATGCCCACACCACCTTCGTGCTGCTGCCCGCGCTGGTCGGCGCCTTCGTGCTCGGCCGTCTGCTGCTCCTGCGCCCGCGGCCGTGGCGGCCGGTGGTCGAGTGGCTGCTCGCGAACCTGATCGTGCTCGCGATCTGGGCGTGGTGGGCGCACATCACCCTGTTGCAGGCGCGGTCGCGCGCCACGATCGGCTGGATCAACACCCCGTCGCTGCCCTACGCGATCCGCATGACGCTGGAGAGCTATGCGCCCTGGGGGTTCGGGCCGCTGCAGCTCCTGGTCGCGGCGCTCGCCTGGGCGGCGGCCGGCTGGGCGACGTGGCGCTGGCGGGCGCGGCCCGACCTGCTGCTGCTCCCGTTCCTGGCGGTCGCCACGCCCGCGCTGCTGTATCTGCTCAGCCTCAAGGTGCCGGTGTTCCTCAACCGCACCGTCTATTGGGCGAGCGCGCCGTTCCTCGTGACGGTCGCTGCCGGCATCGCCACCCTTCGCCCGCGCGCGCTGTTCGCGGGGGCGCTGGCGATCGCGGCGGTGGCGAGCGTCGCGGGATGGCTCGCCTGGTACCCCGGCCGCGAGATCGAGCCGTGGCGCGGCATCGTCGCCGCCATCGAGCACCAGGAGCCCGGCGCGGTGGTGGTGGTGAGCGGCAAGGGGCCCGCTTTGGCGCTGCGCCGCTATTGCCGGCCGCCGGGCTGCGACCTGCGGATCGTCGGCCTGTCCTCGCCCAGCACCGACACTTGGGCGTCGGGCTTCCCCGTTCCCGACATGATCGACCCGCGCACGGCACCGGCGCTGTCGCGGGCCGGACGCGACGTGGTCGCGGTCCGGTGGATGAGCCAGGATCCGCTGGCCGTGCTGCCGCCGACAGGGCAGGCGACCAGGCTGGCGATCCCGCCCGGTCAGGGCGACAATATCGGCGCCGCGTCGTGGCGACCGCGCTGAGCGCCGGCCCGGCGGTGGACGCCTCCATCGTCATCCCGACCTTCAACCGGCTGTGGAGCCTGCCGGACGCGCTCGCCTCGTGCCCGCGCGCTGACAATATCGAGATCATCGTCGTCGATGACGGCAGCACCGATGGCACCTGGGAATGGCTCGGCGCGCAGCCGGGCATCCGCACCATCCGCCAGTCGAACTGGGGCAAGCCGGCCGCCGTGAACGCCGGCGTCGCCGCCGCGCGCGGGCGTTACGTCAAGTTCCTCGACTCCGACGACCTGCTGATCGGTGACGCCGTGCTCGACCAGCTGCGCTTCGTGCTGGCCGAGGGGGCGGACATCTGCGTCGCCGGCTATGTCGCGACCAATGAAGCGACGGGCGCCAGGGTTCCGCACGACTGGACCGACTGCGGCGATTTCCTCGCACAGCAATTGGGCGAGTGCGACAGCTCGCATTACTCCGCCTATTTCTTTCGCCGCAGCTTCCTGACGGACGTGTGGCATCGACCGGAGTTCGCGTTCCGGGACGATCGCATGTTCATCCTGGAATGCGCGCTGAAGCAGCCCAGCGTGGTCGCCTGGCCGGCGCCGACGCTGCTCCACCGACATCATGCGCGGCCCCGCCTGCAGTTCCAGCCCGGCTCCACGGCCGTGGTGACGAACTGGCAGGAGCTGCGGATGTACAAGAAGGTCGCCGCGCTGCTGGAGCAGGGCGGGATGCTGACCGACCGTCGCCGCGCCGCGATGGCCAACAATGTCTGGCCGCTGGCCCTGCGGATCGCCGCTCACGACCCGCGCGAGGGGCGCGAGGCCCTGGACTGGCTCTGGGCGCTCCATCGCGGTTTCCGCGTTCCCGCCACCGGGCTGAGCCGCCTCTACCGGCTGTTCGGGTTCGCCGTCGCGCAGCGACTGGTGAACGGCGCTCGGGCAGCGCGCAACGGATGGCGCCGCGTCGCCGGCGCGGGTAGGACCGGTCGCGCATGAGCAGCCGAGCGATCCTGGAGCCCCGGTCCGATCCGCGCGAAGTTCGCGCGCTGGCGCACCTGCGCGACCGCCAATTCGTCCTGCCGTCAACCGAGGCCTTCGCGGGCGCGGCGGTGCTGGCGATGGCGATGGCGACGCTGGTCGGGGCGCTGGCGGTGCTCGCCTTCATCGGCTGCACGGCGATCGTCGTCGCCAGGCGTCCGCTCGCCAACCTTCTGGAGCTGCTGCGGTTCTCGCCCCTGCTCATGTTGCCGCTGCTGACGATCATGTCCACGATCTGGTCCGACGCGCCGACGATCAGCATGAAGGCCGGGTTGGAGCTGCTGCTGACCTTCGTCGCCGCCATCGTGCTCTGCCGAAACATGCGAGTGGAGCGGCTGATCCTGATGCTGTTCATCGCGGTGGGCGCGACCACCCTGGCGGCGTTGCCCAACGTTCCCTACGCGCTCGCCTCCAGGCTACCCCTGACCGCGTCCTGGGGAAGCAAGAACGCGGTCGCCTTTTTCGCCTATATGCTGTTCGCGCTGTCGCTCGCGCTGGTCGTGGACCGGCATCAGCCCTGGTATTTTCGCCTGCTCGCGATCGGCGCCGGCGTGCTGGGCCTGTTCGTTAGCTGGCTGGCGCAGTCGGGCGGCAGCACGGCGCTGATCGTCATCACCGTGGTGGCGTTCCCGCCGCTGGCGCTGCTGGGCGCGTTCAAGCCGCCGGTGCGCATCGCGCTGATCGTCTTCAGCATCCTGCTCCTGCTGATCTGCGCCCTGTTCGTGGACGACATCGTGCAGGCGATCACGGATTTCCGAACCAATGTCCTGCACAAGGACGCGACGCTGACGGGACGGACCTATCTGTGGGACTTCGCCGCCCGGCTGGCGCGGGCCCGCCCGGTGCTGGGCTATGGCTATGGCGCCTTCTGGCGACGGGGCAACATCGACGCCGAGGGCTTGTGGCGCTGGGGTGGCATCGCCAGCCGGGGCGGCTTCAACTTCCACAACGCCTTCGTGGAGATGCGCGTCGACATGGGCTGGGTCGGCCTGGGCCTGCTGGTCGCGACCTGCGCCGGCGTCAGCCTGATGGCGCTCGTGCGGCAGATCGTCTCGCCGAGCATTCCCCTGGCGGCGCTGATGGTCCTGGTCGGCGGCAATTACGTGCGCAGCTACGCCGAGGACGCGCTGTTGTCGCCATTCAACGTGGTGACGCTGATCTGGCTCGCCGTCGCGCTGTATGCCGTAAAGCAGCGCGATCCCGCGCTGGCGATGGCGGGTTCCGCCTCGGGGCGGTTCGGCCCGCAGCGGGGTCGCCAGGAGCCGGTCATGGTTTCGAGGCGATCGGACCCTTCGCCGGGTCGCCCTCCCCGTGCAAGGCGCACGCTGGCCTAGCCCTGTTCAACGGGCGCGAACCGGCATATGCTGACGGGCAATCAAGGGGGAACGGCGTTGAACAAGCTGGTGTTTTGCGCGGGACTGGCCGTCGCGGCGGCGGCGACGCCCGCCTCGGCCCAGGTGCCCGGTGGCAGTCAGGGCGTCGCCGATCGGGCGCGGCCCGACTATGATCCGATCGGCTCCAGGCTGGGCGCCTATACCATCTTCCCCTCCATCACCGCGACGGCCGAGGCGACGGACAATTACCTGGCCACCGACAGCAACAAGCAGGGCGATGCCTACCTGGTGCTGCAGCCCGAGGTTTATCTGCGCAGCGATTTCGCGCGCAATCGCCTGGATGCCCGTGCCTTCGCCAGCCAAAGCCTGCACAGCCGCAACAACGGCGACTCGGCGACGCAGTTCGGAGCGTCCGCCAGCGGTGCGTATGATGCGAGCCGGGCGACGCAGTTTCGCGCCGACCTGTCCGCCGCGCATTATGTGGAGAGCCGGACCAGCCTGAGCGCGCTGCAGGCCGCGCGCGACCCGGTCCGGTACGAATCCTACCACGCCGGGGTCGGCGTGGCGCACAGCTTCAACGGTCTGGTGCTCGACGGGTTCGGCGGGGTGGACTATCGCAACTTCCACAACACGACGCTGTTCGACGGCACGCGGTTCGACCAGAATTATCGCGACGTCCGCGTCGGCACGGTCGGCGGTAGCGCCAAGTACGACCTTCGCAACGGCATCGGGCTGATCGTGGGCGGTTCCTACACCGACGAGCATTACGCGAACCGCGGGGCGCCCGACCCCTTTACCGGAACCACGCTGAATCGCGACTCGTCCGGCTACAACATCGACGGCGGCGTCACGCTGGAGCTGTCGCGGCTGATCTTCGGGTCGTTGCGCGTCGGCTATCTCAAGCGCAACTATCAGGATTCGCGCCTGTTCGACTTTGGCGGGCTCTCGTACAGCGGCGACGTGCTGTGGAACGTGACCCCGCTCACGTCCCTTCGGTTCCGCGCCAGCCGCTCGGTGGAGGACACCAGCTCGCTTTTTTTCGCGGGCAACACGCGCAGCGACTTCGGCGTCACCGTCGATCACGAACTCTACCGTTACGTGATCGTCTCGGGTGACGCCAGCTATGGCCATTTCCGCCCCAACGGGGTCGGGGTCGGCGGCGACGAGTATCTGATCGGCGTTCGGGCGCGCTATCTGATCAACCGGCGCTATTCGGTGCTGGCGGGCGTGCGCCATTCAGGGCGCAGTTCGGACAGCCCCTTTCTGCGCTACCAGGCCAATTACATCAACGCCGCCTTCCGGGTGCAGTTCTGATTCGGAAGCGACCTGAGTTATTTAGCGTCAATCCGGCTGGCGCGTTAACCACAGCTGGTAAGCCCGTCTGAACCCGCCGCCACGGATAGTGCCGCTTCTTCGAGGGAAGGGGTGACGCGATGGCGACGAAGACGACGGTGGCTAAGGTGACAGTGGCAAAGGCGGGCACGGTCCTGCTCTCGGGCGCGGCGGCGGTGACGGCCGCGCTGATGCCGTCAAAGGCGACGACGACCGTGTCGAACGGCAACACGCCCGTGACGGTCGTGACCGGCGCAACGGCCAATCCACCCGCGCCGACCCCGACTCCGACCCCCAAGGCGACGCCCACGCCGGCACCGGTTCCCGTTCCGGTGGTCGCCGCGCTGCCGCCGCTCGATCTGTCCGACATGCGGCTGTGGAACTGGAGCGGCAAGTGGCACGCGTCGGAATGGGGCAACGGCATGAGCCCGCTGCCGTGGAAGTACGACCATGTCAGCCAGCCCGCGGGCAAGGACACTGCCTTCACGCTCGATGCGGCCGGCGCCCCCGAGCTGCAGGCGATGGGTGGCACGCCCGTCTATACGCACGGGCTGTGGGAGACGGAGGTGACCCTGCCCAAGCTGAAGGACGGTCTGGTGGTCGCGCCGCTGTGGCTGTGGGATTCGAACAGCAGCGACGAGATCGACTTCGAGTTCGTCGGCAGGAAGGGGCTGGACGTGACGCTGCACGCCCCGCTCAACGGGCAGATGCAGCAGAACACCGTGCGGCTGTTCGCCGGCCGTGACATGTCGGGCGAGCGGCACCGGTTCGGCATCAAGGCCGACGCGGCGGCGGGCTGGGTCGAGATGTATCTGGACGGCCAGCGCGTGCAGCGGTGGGACCGCGGGAGCATGGCGTTCTTCATCTCGCATCCGCTCAAGCCCATGATCTCCATGTGGGCGGCGGACCCCAACAATGCGGGCTTCGTCTCCTGGACGGGCAAGTGGCCGGGACTCGCCACCGGCGAGACGCTGACCATGACGGTCCACGGGTACAAATATACGGGGTGACCCGGCCGGGCGCCGCCGCGTGATCCGAGCGGCGCCCGCTCAGCTCGTCAGCTTGTGCAGGATGGTCGTCAGCGGCTCGCGGAAGATCCAGGCGACCGCGACCAGCGCCGCCGGCCAGCGGACGAACTCGATCAGGCGAATGGTGAACGCCTTCCAGCTCATGACCGCGACACGCCCATCGCTCAGTTCGTCCATGCACATTCTCCTCTGACGGCCGGCGGTCGGGTTCCCGGTCGCGTGAACGGGGACGGTTCGCGGCAGCGAAGGTTCCCGAGCTCGTCCCGCATGCGACGTAACCGCTTGACTAGCCGGCCTTCTTTCGTTCAGTTAACCATGACGGACCGTTCACCAAGGCGGCTGCTCGGGGAATGGAACGATGCGGAAAATCAGGGCAGCAGGCTTCCTCCTGGCGTGGGCGATGATCGCCGGCGCGGCCCAGGCGGATCCGGGCCGCGAAGTCAGCGGCCAGAGCAACGGACTGAGCTGGACGGCGCGCTCGACCATCGTCGGCCAGACCTCGTCCGCGACCGTCGCCTCCGGCGGCGATCCCGCCTACGTGGCGCCCGAGCCCGCCAAGAGCGGCGTGGTCGCGTTGATCATGAACTATGCGACGGGCAGCTTCATCTGTTCGGGCTCGCTCATGTCCGACCGGTCGTCGATCCTGACCGCCGGCCATTGCGTCGACAATGGCGGCGAGCGACCGCTGTCGACCACCGCCTATTTCTATGGCGGCTCGAATCCGGACACGGTGGTGCCGGGCAGCCCGTTCGCCACCGCGGTCCCGATCGCCGACTATTACGTCAACCCGCTCTACACGGGCGAGGTCATCGATCAGAACGACATCGCGGTCCTGCGGCTGGGCGCGTTCGCCCCCGATTACGCCAAGGGCTATGAACTCTACACGGGCGCCGACCTGACCGGCCAGAGCTACACGATCGATGGCTATGGCCAGCGATCGGACACCGGCGGTGCGGTCGGGGCGAATCTGGGCACGGGACGGCTGCGCGAGGGCGAGAATCGATTCGACTTCCGCCTGGGCGATCCGCAGTTCGACGGCTTCTTCACCGACAAGGACGCGAACGGCGAGAACTTCTTCGGGACCGCCGACATCGGCGACACCTATCTGGCGGATTTCGACAACGGCACGATGGTCAACGACGCATCGTGCGCGCTCGCGGGGGCGCTGGGGCTGGACGGCCCGCAGTTCTGCGACGTGGGCGTCGGCCTGCGCGAGGTGAGCTCCGCGGGCGGCGACTCGGGCGGTCCGCAATTCATCGACGGCAAGATCGCGTCCGTCACCTCCTTCGGGCTGGTGTTCGGGAACAAGAACCTCGGAGCCGATTACGTGCAGGGCCTGAACAGCTCGTGGGGCGAGTTCAACGGCTTCGCGCCCGTCGCGAGCAGCCTTGACTTCATCCGCTTCGCCCAGGCCGCCCCGGAACCGGCGCCCTGGACGACCATGATCCTGGGCTTCGGGCTGATCGGCGGCGCGCTTCGGCGACGGGCGCCCCCGCGGCGCCCCGCGCGGGCTAGCCGGGCGGGGGGGGGGCGGCC
>CAXTWJ010000005.1:11406-13757 GCA_964247925.1 uncultured Sphingomonas sp. | reverse complement strand
ACCTGCGCAAGGGCGCCGCCCTCAACGCGGTCCAGATCGCCGAACTGCTGGTCAACCGCGGCCTGATCGCGCCGAAGCAGAAGGCGGCATAGTCGGTTCCTCGGCCGCGCCGTCCCGGCCGGCGGCGCGGAGCCGCCGCTTGAGGTCGGCGCCCGGCGCGGCATAGCCGTCGCGGGGGTCGCCGGCCGCGGCGTGCCCTGCATCCCGCCCGGCATCGGGCGCGGATAAAGGCGCTCCCGCCGGGTTTCAGCACTACTGACTGTTAAATGATCGATGCTATCCCCGCCGGTGACCGCGGAACGGGGATCAGTGAGCTGCACGACACGAACGCCCAGTTTGTCGCGATGTTCTACGCGCTGCCGATCGGCATGGCTGCGATGCTGGCGGTGGTGCTGCGCCTGTGGCCGGCGCTGTGGGCGCACACGGTCCGAACGGGTCAGTCCAGGCGCAATCATACGATGGACGGCGCGCGCGGGCTGCTGACGCTCTGGGTGCTCAGTTATCACCTCGATCTGGTGCCTTGGCGCGTGGTGAGCGGGGTCGAGCTGCCGCCCGGAACGCTGAGTGCCCTGTTGTACTCGGGCTTTTTCGTCGCGCCTTTCTTCGCGCTCACCGGCCTTCTGTTCGGGGGGGCGCTGATCGCGAGCCGTGGCGAGCTGCCGACTGTCCGCTTCCTGCACCGCCGCTTCTTCCGCATCGTGCCGGCGTATATGGTGTCCATCATCGGTATCGTGCTGACGGCGGCGGTCATGTCCGGCTTCCGGCTGCACGTCGGCCCGCTGAAGCTGCTCTTCGAGATCGCCCGCTGGAGCCTGTTCGGCTTCGTGGAGCGCTACGACATCAACGGCGTGGACCTCGCCCGCTCGCACGGAATGCTGTGGACGCTGCCGTACGAGATCGGCTTCTACCTGATGCTGCCCCTGCTGGCCTGGGGCCAGCGTCGGGTGGGGTCCCCGGCTTTCCTCGTGGTGGCGCTGGTGCTGATCGGCTGGCTGCTGTGGTGGCCGTTCCTCTTCTTCGCGGGCGGCGTGGTCGGCGCCTTCCTAGTGGGCTGGCGGCATCGCCACGCGCCGGGGGTGCTGCAGGTGGCGAGCGTGGCCGCGGTCGCGGCGCTGGCCCTGACCGTTCATCACACCAGTTCGGGCCTGCAGGCGATCCTGCTCGCCCCGATCCTCGCCGGGCTGGCGCGCGAGCTGCCGCTGTTCAGGCCGCTCCGGCTCAAGGCACTGCGCTACGTCGGCGAGATCAGCTACAGCGTCTATGTGCTGCACTACCCGCTGCTGTGGGTCATGTTCGTTGGGGTTGGTGGCCCGGGCTGGCTGGGGCGGGTCGGGGTCGCGGAGCGGTGGACCGGGCTGATCGGTTGCGGGGTCGTGGTCATCGCGGCGGCGACGCTGTGCTACGTCTTCGTGGAGCGCCCGTTCATCGCACTCGGCCGGTCGTGGGAGCCGCGTGTGTCGGACCTGGTCGGGATGTGGTCGCGACGGTCGGCCGATCCTGACGACACCCGGACGGTGTCGGCCGACTCACGGCCTCGCCGGGAAGTCTGAGCGGGCGAGGTCCGGGAGTGAGCGCCGGCCCTGACCGGCATCGATGATCCCGACCGCCTCGTCGTGATCGGCGACCAGCCGAGCCCTGAACGATCGACGTCGCAGCAATCGCAGCACAGGTGATTCGACGAAGGTCCAACTCAGCCAGCCGGCCAACATGGCCAGCAGCCAGGTCTGCGCCGCGAGCGCGAGCAGGTTAGCGCCACCTCCATGCCGGATCAGCAACTGCTCGATCGGCCATGCATACAGATAGACGCCGTAGGAGATGTCGGTCGGGTTGTTGATGCGTTCCAGCACGGTACCGGCACCGCGCCGCGCGACCGCGAAGATCAGATAAGCGCCGAACAGGCAGAAACCCGCCAGCGCCGTTCGCGCGCTCAGTGCCGACACGCCCAGCGCGACCGCCGCCCCGACCATGAGCGCCGGCGGGAACCGGATGTGATCACGATAGCAATGAACGGCGGCACCTGTCAGGAACACGCCGCCGAGTTGGAACAGCGTTTCGGGCGGCGCGGAAAAGAACTGGAATTGCGTGGTCCAGCCAAGCGCGCCAAAGGGCATGAACATCGCCACCCCCAGCATCGCCGCCGCGAGGGTGATCAGCACGGCTCCCCTGATCAGCCCCACCATGCCCAAGGCCGCGATCATCAGATAGCAGGCGAATTCGTACTGGATGGTCCACATCGGCGCATCGAGGGCCGACGCGAACTCGCTGAAATGCCCGTTGGCAAAGGCACGGTCGGCCGTCGGCCTCGCCAGCATCATAAAATTTGCGGAGCCAGCCCCCCCCACCGTCCAAAA
>CAXTWJ010000005.1:4293-11396 GCA_964247925.1 uncultured Sphingomonas sp. | reverse complement strand
GGGTGGGTCAACAGCGGCGCTGCGCGGCCCTCCGCGAACTCGCTGAATTGCCGTTTGCCAAAGCCACGGGCGGCCGGGGGCCGCGCATGCATCATGATGTGGGCGAGGCCGGACGCGACCCGGTGCATCAAGCTTCCCGGGAATGCGGCACCGGACAGCGGCGCCACGATCAGGAGGCAGAACAGCGAGGCGACGATGAAGGCCGGGTAGATGCGGGTTACGCGCTTGAGCAGGTATGTCCGCCATGAGGCGCTGCTGAGGACGCTACCCGTGATCAGATAGCCGCTCACCACGAAGAAGCCCCAGACGGCCACGCTGCCGAACGTCACCGTTCCGGTCAGCCGATGCAGCAGCTCCTGGTCGTCATTGCCATCGACCATTTCCGGCACGTGCGAGGCGATCACCATGGAGGCGAACAGCAGCCTCAAGAAGCCGAAAGCGTTGCGAAACTCGCCCGAACCCGTCGGTCGGGTGACCGCCTCTTCCCGGCGTTGCCCCTCCACGTCCCGAGCCGCACGGCTCGCTGTCGATGCTTCCACGGTGAGCCCCCTCACGACGGATTTTTGCCCGCCAAGGTCGGCCGATATCTCCACTGTAGGTGCCGCGACAGCGCCGCTGAGCGACGTCACCGTCCCGAGGCGGGACCGATCATGCTCCAATAGGCCTGTTCATAGACACGCGCCGTGGCGAGCGGCTGGAGCGTGCGTTCGACATAGCCGCGCGGCCGGAACCGCGGCAGCCCATTCCAGAACTGTGCGAACCGCTCCTCCATCGTGTCCAGCGTGAAGGTGGTGCCGCACGTCTCGTCGAAATAGGGCACGCTGCTGACGACGAGGTCGGGCGCGGCGAACGGCTGCTGCCGAGGGTCGATCAGCCTGCCTTCCTCCCAGGCGAAGACGGGGACGTTCATCGCCATCGCCTCCTCGCAGGCCAGCCCCTGCGTCTCATGCTCGCACAGGAACGCCATCGAGCGCGCGCGCGCGAGCGCGGCGAAATAGGCCTGCTGCGTGTGCTCGCCATAGACCAGCACCTCGTGCGTGCGCCCGGCCGCGTCGAGCGCCGCGATCAGCCGGCCGCGCACCGCATCCACCAGCGTGTCGCGGTCCCAGCGGATCTTGTCATAGATCAGGACGTCGATCGACTTGGGGACGCCGGCCAGGTCCGGCAGGGCCGCCGTGTCGATGCCCACGGGGCAGCACAGCATCTTGTCGCCGCAAAACGGCCGGTAATAGTCCACGAACCAGGGCGAGGGCTGGATCACGAACCGGACCTTGGGCTGCGCCGCCCAGGCGCCGGCGGTATCGGGATAGCCCGGGTCGCCGGGGCCGAAGATCACCGGGTTGGGCAGATCGACCTCGTCCAGCACGCTGGGATAGCCGGCCAGTCCGATCGGGTGATCGGGCCGCGCGCGCGCGGCGGCGAAGTCGTTGATCCTGACCTCGCAGCCGAGCTGCCGCAGTCCATCGACCAGCGCCAGGAACGCGACATAGAATCCGGTGTTGACCTGCTTGCCCTTGGCCCGCCGCCAGACGGCCCGTGCGAAGCACCGGGCGCGATGATAGAGCCGGGGCGCCAGCGCCTCGCGCGCCTTCAGCTCATAGCCGTCGTAGAAGATCAGGACGGGAAGCGGCGCGTCGGACGCGCTGCTATCGACTGCTGTCATTGTCCGATCCTACACCCGCCATGAGGCCGCGCCATGCCGCTTCAGCGCCGCGATCTGACCGTCGAGTCGCTCGGGCGCGAAGCCATGCCGCGACGCTTCGTCGCGCCAATCGCTCAGCTCGGCACCGGCGGGATTATCGCGCAGGAGTTGAATTTTGATGTAAGGGAAGCCGAGCGCCAGCAGCGCGCGCCAGCCGGTCAGCGTGGGATTGCCGTCCTCGCTCGCCGGCTGGAACAGCGCCGTGGCGCGCAACCCGGCCTGCTCGAACCGCGCGAGCAGGGCCGTCTCATACTGCTCGATCACATAGTCGCGGTCGCCGCTGCGCACGCCATGCCAGAAGCGACGGAAGACGGTGGAGCGGAGCGCGCGCGGCTTGAAGAACAGGGCATAGCTTTGCAGGTGATGTCGAAACTGCCCGCTTGCGGTCAGCCCGATCAGGTCGGCATCGGCCGCTTCCGCGCGCGCGAGCATCGCGGGAAAGGCCGATGACGGCCCGAGCACGCTGTCGTTCGCCAGCGCCAGCATCGCCAGCCCGCGTCGGGCTCGGCCGAGCCGCCGGATCACGGTCGCCCACGCGCCGAAGTCATAGCCCCGGTTCGCCCTGACCAGCACGCCCCGCGCAAAGGCGAGCGGTGTCAGGTCGATCGCCGCGTCGAGGTCCTCCGTCACCACGACCGTAACCACCGCGTAACCCGCGTCGTGCCACGCCCGCGCGTGATCGACGCCATGGGGGAGCAGGAAGCCATCGCGCGCGACGGTGACGAAGATGCAGAGCTTCGCGCCACGCTCGACCCGCATCTCGCGCGGCCAGCGCGCGGGCACGCGATGCGCGAACGCCCCGCCCTCGCGCCGTCGCCGCCCGTCGTCGCGCTGTCGCCGCCAGGCGTTCAGAACCCGTCTCACCAAAGGGCTTTTCCGCAACCCCAAACCCCGCTAGCCGTCCGCATGGGTCCGTGCAGGCCGGACCATTCCTGTGACCTACCGAGTTCCGGCCCCATGTCGATCAGAACATCACTGGCGTGGTCCTATGGCAGCCAGGCGCTGACGCTGGTCATCAACTTCGCGGCGTCGGTCGCGGTGGCGCGGCTGCTGAGCCCGCGCGAGGTCGGCACCTATGCGCTCGCCATGGCGATCAGCGGCATCCTGGCGGTGTTCACGTCGCTCAACCTGCAAAGCTATGTGGTGCGCGAGGGCGAGCTGGCCCCCGACACCGTTCGCTCGATCTATACGCTGAACGCGCTGACCAAGGCCGCGCTCGCGCTCGCCATGCTGGGCATCGCGGCGGTGGAGCAGGTGGTGTTCGGGCAAGCGGCGATCGCGGCGGTGCTGGCGATCAGCAGCGTCGGGCCGCTGTTCGACATCTTCGAGTTCGTGCCCGCGGCGCTGTATCAGCGTGAGATGCAATATGGCGTGCTGTCGCGCGTCGGCCTGGGGCGCACCGTCATCACCGCGGGCGTGACCGTGACGTGCGCGGCGGTCGGGTTCGGCGCGCGCGCGCAGGCGTTCGGGCCGGTCGCGGGCGCGATCTTCGCCGCCACCTGCTATTCCGTCCTGCGCCGCCGCGACCTCGTGATCCGGCCGACGCGGCGGGGGCTGAAGCCGGCTGCGGTGTTCGGGCTGCAGATCATGTCGATCAGCGGCGTCGCGCAGATCACGCAGCGATTGTCCGACCTGGTGCTCGCCCGTTTCCTGGGCATCGCCGCGCTGGGCCTGTATTCGCGCGCCTCCAACCTGGCGAACATCGTGTTCGGCAACGTCTATGGCCTCGCGACCGGGGTGGTGTTCGTGAAACTGGCGAAGGATCTGAGGGAGACGGGGTCGCTGCGCGCCACCTTCGTGCTCAGCCTGCGCATGATCACCGCGTGCGTCTGGCCGCTGATGGCCGGCATCGGCGTGCTGTCGGGGCCGCTGATCTCCATCCTCTACGGGCCCAAATGGCTGGCGGCCGCGCCCGCGCTGTCGCTGCTGATGCTCAGCCAGTTCATCGTGCTCGGCTTCGGCATGAATTGGGAGCTGTTCGTGCTGCGGCGCGAGACGGCGCGCCAGGTCCGGTTCGAGGCGGCACGCGCGACCGTCGGGCTGGCCGCCTTCGCGATCGGCAGCCTGTTCTCCATTACCGCCGCCGCGCTCGGCCGGGTGGTCGAGGCGATCGTGGGCTATGTCCTCTATCGTCCGCACGTCGATCGACTCGCGGGAACGGAGAAAGGCGATCTGGAGCGGGTGTTCGGCGAGAGCCTGCTGCTGACCGCGATCGCGGTCGCGCCGTCGCTCCTCCTGATGACGGTCGAGCGCTGGGCGCACGACACCTCGCCACCGCTGATCGCGGGCGCGGTGGGGCTGGGCGTCGCGGGCTGGTTCGCCGCGCTGGTCGCGCGCCGTCATCCGCTGATCGCGGAGCTCCGGCTGGCGCTGGGCAAGCTGCGAGCGATGCAGACCCCCGCATGACCAAGCCCGCGCCGACCGTCAGCGTGCTCCTGCCGACCTGGAACGGCGCGCGTTTCCTCGACGCGCAGATCGAGTCGATCCTCGCGCAGTCCGATCCGGACCTGGAGCTGCTGGTCATCGACGACGGATCGACCGACGGCACGATCGCCGCCGTCGATGCCTGGGCGGGCCGTGACGCGCGCCTGCGGCGCCTCCCCGCCAGCGGAAACCGGGGCCAGAACCGGCGACTGGTGGAGCTGCTGACGGCGGCCCAGGGCGCGTTTGTCGCGATCGCGGACCAGGACGATGTCTGGGACCGCGACCGTAACGCGCGGCTGCTCGCGGCCATCGGCGACGGCGCGCTGGCGTGCGGCCGGTCGCAGCTGATCGACGGCGAGGGCCGCGACCTCGGCCTGTCGATCCTGCAGGCGAAGGGCGTCGAGCCGGCCTGTCTCGGCCCGCTTGGCGCCCTGTTCCAGCCGCTGGTCTCCGCGCATGCCGCGATCGTGCGGCGGTCATGGATCGACGTCGGCGTCTTCTACGGGGCGCTCCCCTTCGATCTGGCGCTGGGGCTGGAAGCGCTGTTCTCCACCGGGCTGCACTACGTCGATGACGCGGTCGTGTTTCATCGGATCCATGGCGGCAATCAGATGAACGGCCGCGTCGTTCCCGAGCGGGGGCGCCTGCTTTCGCGCCACCGCGCCCGCGCCAGTCTGGCGATCGTGCCGACGGCGCGCGTCGCGCTGTACCAGACGCTCGACCAGCTCGCCCGCTCGGCGGCGCCCGAACCCGCGGTCCGCCGGGCCTTCCGGCACCTAGCCGACGCCTGCTGGAATGTCTGGTTCGGTGTCGGGGGAAGCGGCAGGCGACTGGAAGGGGAGTTCCACGACCAGCTCGATCGCCATGCCGCCTCTTCCGCCGACCTGAACCTGTTCAGCCGGCACATCGGATCGCTCACGCGCCATCGCCTGTCGCTCCGCAACCTGCGACGAAGCTGGCGCGCTTACGTCGGCTAGGCGGCAGCGGGCGACCTGTCCGTACCCGGCCGAGCAGCCCGGGGTGACGACGCTCAGGTGAGCGGCACGCCATGGAGGCTTGATTGGACCGGGCATCATGGCTGACCAGAACGTCGCGGCCGGCGAAAGCGGGCGCGAGGTGCCCTGCTTTGACCGGTAATGGTGCCCAGAAGAGGACTCGAACCTCCACGGCCTTGCGACCGCCAGCACCTGAAGCTGGTGCGTCTACCAATTCCGCCATCTGGGCACGAAAGGGCTGGAAGCCCGAGGTAGGGGGGCGCCTCTAGGGGCCGGCGGCGATGCTTGTCAACCGGGCGTTGTGCGGGCAGGGCACGCGACGACGCGTCGGGGAATGCAGGACATGAAAGACAGGCTGGTCACGCTGTTCGGGGGTGGGGGCTTTCTCGGCCGGTACGCGGCGCAGGCGCTGCTGCGCGCGGGCGCGCGGGTGCGGGTGGCCGAGCGCGACCCGCGCCGCGCCTATTTCCTGCGGCCGCTGGGCGGGCTGGGTCAGACGCAGTTCGTCGCCGCCGACGTGACGCGCCCCGATACGGTGGCGCGCGCGGTCGAGGGTGCCGACACGGTGGTGAACCTGGTCGGCATCTTGGCCGGCGACTTCGCCCGGATCCATGTCGCCGGCGCGCGGACGATCGCGGCGGCGTCGGCGACGGCGGGGGTGGAGGCGCTGGTCCACGTGTCCGCGATCGGCGCCGATCCGGCTTCCCCGTCGCGCTACGGGCAGAGCAAGGGGCAGGGCGAGGCGGCGGTGCGAGACGCCTTTCCCCGCGCCACGATCCTGCGCCCGTCGGTCGTGTTCGGGCAGGAGGATCAGTTCCTGAACCGCTTCGCGCAGCTGATCGCGCGCATGCCCGTGGTGCCGATCGTGCGCCCGCGCGCGCGGTTCCAGCCCGTGTTCGTGGGCGATGTCGCCGACGCGATCCTGGCGGCCGGGACCGAGCCGGGACGGTTCGGTGGGCTCACCGCGGAGCTGGGCGGCCCCGACACGCTCACCATGGCGGCGCTGCAGCACTGGATCGCGGCGGCGCTTCATCGGCGGCCCAGCTTCGTCGAACTGCCTGATCTCGTGGGCAGCGCGATCGCGCGCGCGGGTTTCCTGCCGGGCGCGCCGATCACCTGGGACCAGTGGCTGATGCTGGGACGCGACACGGTGGTGAGCGAGGGCGCCCCCGGGCTGGCCACCTTTGGGGTCACGCCGACGCCGCTCGCGGCCATCGCGCCCCAATATCTGGTCCGCTACCGCAGGCAGGGGCGCTTCGCCCGGCGCGCGCCGGAACGGGCCGAAGGCGCCATGGACGCATCGGCGTGAGCGACCTCGGGACCGCGGCGCTGCTGGGCGTGGTCGAGGGCGTGACCGAGTTCCTGCCCGTGTCGTCCACCGGCCACCTGATCCTGGCCACCCGACTGCTCGGCTATGACGCGGAGCGCTGGGCCCTGTTCAACGTGGTGATCCAGCTGGGCGCGATCGCGGCGGTCGTCGTGGTCTATTGGCGCACCTTCTGGGCGGTGGCGACCGGCCTGGTCCGGCGCGAGGCGGGGGCGGTGCGTTTCGTGCGCAACATCGGGCTGGCGTTCCTGCCCGCGGCCGTGATCGGCTTGGCGCTGCACAAACGGATCGAGGCGTTGCTGGGCAATGCGAGCGCGGTCGCCGTCGCGCTGATCGTGGGCGGTGTCGCCATCCTGCTGGTCGAGCGGTTCGCGCGCGCCGGCACCGCGCGCGGCGTCGCGGACGTGCCGGTGCGCACGGCCGCCGGCATCGGGCTGGTCCAGTGCCTGGCGATGTTCCCGGGCGTCAGCCGCTCGGGCGCGACCATCCTGGGCGGCGTCGCGCTGGGCGTCGAGCGGCGCACGGCGGCGGAGTTCTCCTTCTTTCTCGCCATCCCGACGATGCTGGGCGCGAGCGTGCTGGAGCTCGTGACCAAGCGGCATGAGCTGGGCGCGGGCGGCGTAGCCGTCCCCCAGGAGCTGGCCGTAGAGCTGGG
>CAXTWJ010000005.1:0-4283 GCA_964247925.1 uncultured Sphingomonas sp. | reverse complement strand
TGCGTGCTGGAGCTGGGCAGCAAGCGGCATGATCTGGCGGCCGGCGGGGTCGGCGGGGCCGCGATCGGGGTCGGGATGCTGGTCTCGTTCGGGGTAGCGCTCGCCGTCGTGAAGGGCTTCGTGACCTTTGTCGGCCGGCACGGCTTCGGACCGTTCGCCTGGTATCGCATCCTTGCGGGCGGTGCGGCGCTGATCGCGCTCCATCACCTATAAGGCCCGATGCGGACCGGAGTTGCTGGCGCTAGCACGGCTCGTGGTGTGGGAACATGAACCGAACCGGTGTAAAAGGTCAGGAAGACTTACTAGCAGCCGACCGGAGTTGCTGATAAGTGACCGTGCATCGTTCTCCCGCGCGGATATCCCCCATGGCCAGTGACACGATGCTGCAGTTCGTTGCGCGCGATCAGGCCTATCCGGCCAAGCGCGCCGCCGGCGATCGCGCCGACGACTTCGCGGAGATCGCGGCGCTCTATGCCGTGCCCGCGGCGGAGCAGCAGGCCGCGCGCTGCTCGCAATGCGGCGTGCCTTACTGCACCGTGCATTGCCCGCTCCACAACCACATCCCCGACTGGCTGCGCCTGACCGCCGAGGGGCGGCTGCGCGAGGCCTATGAGCTGTCCAACGCGACCTCGACCATGCCGGAGATCTGCGGCCGCATCTGCCCGCAGGACCGGCTGTGCGAGGGCAATTGCGTGATCGAGTTCTCCGGCCACGGCGCGGTCACGATCGGCTCCGTCGAGAAGTTCATCACCGACAAGGCGTGGGAGGAGGGCTGGGTCGAGCCGGTCCAAGTCGGCCGCGCGCGCGGCCAGTCGGTCGGCGTGATCGGGGCCGGTCCGGCCGGGCTTACCGCGGCGGAGTATCTGCGCGGTCACGGGTACGAGGTCCATGTCTATGACCGCCACGACCGCGCGGGCGGGCTGCTGACCTATGGCATCCCCGGCTTCAAGCTGGAGAAGCCGGTGGTGATGCGTCGCGTCGAGCGGCTGCGCGACGCCGGCATCGTGTTCCACCACGGCTTCGCGGTGGGGAAAGACGCGACGCTGGACGAACTGCGCCAGCGGCACGACGCGGTGCTGATCGCGACCGGCGTCTATCGCCCGCGCGCGCTGGACGTGCCGACGGCGGACGGCGCGCCGGTGGTCGCGGCGCTCGATTATCTCACCGCCTCCAACCGCAAGGGCTTCGGCGACGCCGTGCCGCGCTACGACGACGGCACGCTGTGCGCGTTGGGCAAGCATGTGGTGGTGATCGGCGGCGGCGACACGGCGAGGGACTGCGTCCGCACCGCCGTGCGCCAGGGCGCGGCCAGCGTGCGCTGCCTGTACCGCCGCGACCGCGCCAACATGCCCGGCTCGCAGCGCGAGGTCGCCCATGCGGAGGAGGAAGGCGTCGAGTTCGTCTGGCTGTCCGCCCCGACCGGCATCGGCGCGGGCGAGGTGACGCTCAGCCGGATGCGGCTGGGCGCCCCCGATGCCGGCGGCCGCCGCGCGCCCGAGCGCGACCCGGGCGGCGAGGCTGCGGTGCCGGCGGAGATGGTGGTGGAGGCGCTCGGCTTTGACGCGGAGGATTTGCCGACGCTGTGGGGCGCGCCCGAACTGGGCGTCACGCGCTGGGGCACGGTGCTGGTCGATGGCAGGACCATGATGACGGGCCTGCCCGGCGTGTTCGCGGCGGGTGACATCGTGCGCGGCGCCAGCCTGGTGGTGTGGGCCATCCGCGACGGCCGCGACGTGGCGGCGTCGATGCACGGTTGGCTCAAGGCGCGGGCGGCGGGCGAGCGGAGGGCGGCGTGAGGCTGAAGCAGCGTGATATCGACGCGATCAAGGCGGCTGCCGCGCTCGCCTTTGGCGAAACGGCGACCGTGCGGCTGTATGGCAGCCGCACGAGCGATGACCTGCGCGGCGGCGACATCGACCTGCTGATCGAGGCCGAGCCGGACGAACGATCGGAGATCGAGCGTATCGTCCGGTTCAAGATCGAACTGTTCGAGCTCATCGACGAGCAGAAAGTCGATGTGGTCGTGATCGAACGCGGTCGCTCACCGTCGACCTTCGCCAGACTGATCGCTCCCGAGGCGGTGCCGTTGCCATGACCGTCGAGAATGTCATCCGGGCCGCGGTGGGCCGGTGCGATCGGATCGTCGCTGGCATCGGTGAACTCAAGCCGTTCCTCGATCCTGTTCTCCCGGTCCAAGGCGATGACCTTGCGACGTTGCCCCTGATCGAGCGCATCTGCAGTGTTGCTCTGCTGAAGCGGTATGAACAGCTGCAGGATATGCTGGGTCGTCTGTTCCGAGCCTATTTGAGTTGGGAGCTGGAGGACGTTCGCGCGATGTCGCGACGAGATCAGGCGAATCAGCTGGAAAAGCTACGCATCGTCGGCGACGCCGATGAGTGGGTGGAAGCGACCGAGTTGCGCAATCGGCTTGTTCACGAATATCCGGTGGACGAGACCGAACAGATCGACCGCGTGAACGAGTGCTGGACGTCGATCTTTGGCTTGATCACGTCCTATACGGTGCTCCGATCGCGGCTGATCGACAGGGGAGTCCTCCAATCGTGACCGACCAGCGCACACATTTCGCCGAACACGGGATGTACCGGCCCGAGTTCGAGTCCGACGCGTGCGGGGTCGGGCTTGTCGCCGCCACGAACGGGCAGCCGTCGCGCCGTGTCGTTCAGTCGGCGATCGATGCGCTGAAGGCGGTGTGGCACCGCGGCGCGGTCGATGCGGACGGCAAGACGGGCGACGGCGCGGGGCTGCACCTCGACCTGCCGGTGCGCTTCTTCGACGATGCGATCGCCGCCTCGGGCCATCCCGTGCGCCCCAACCGGCTCGCCGTCGGCATGATCTTCCTGCCGCGCACCGATCTGGGCGCGCAGGAGACGTGCCGCACGATCGTGGAGAGCGCGATCATCGAGGCCGGCTATACCATCTATGGCTGGCGGCAGGTGCCGGTCGATGTCGGCGTGATCGGGGCCAAGGCGCAGCTGACCCGGCCCGAGATCGAGCAGATCATGATCGCGGGGCCGATGCCCGATCAGGTCGACGCGGCCGAGTTCGAGAAGACGCTCTACCTCGTCCGCCGCCGGATCGAGAAGCGCGTGATCGCGGCGCAGATCAGCGGCTTCTACATCTGCTCGCTGTCGTGCCGCTCGATCGTCTACAAGGGGCTGTTCCTCGCCGAGAGCCTGTCGATCTTCTATCCCGACCTCGCCGACCAACGGTTCGAGAGCCGCGTCGCGATCTTTCACCAGCGTTATTCCACCAACACCTTCCCGCAATGGTGGCTGGCGCAGCCGTTCCGCTGCCTGGCGCACAATGGCGAGATCAACACGATCCGCGGCAACAAGAACTGGATGCTCTCCCACGAGATCCGGATGGCGTCCCTCGCGTTCGGCGAGCATTGCGAGGACATCAAGCCGGTCATCCCCGCCGGCGCGTCCGACACCGCCGCGCTGGACGCCGTGTTCGAGGCGATCTGTCGTTCGGGCCGCGACGCGCCGACCGCCAAGCTGATGCTGGTGCCCGAGTCGCTCGACGAGACCGGCGACACCCCGCCCGCGCATGACGCGATGTATCGCTATCTCGCGTCGGTGATGGAGCCGTGGGACGGGCCGGCAGCGCTCGCCATGACGGACGGGCGCTGGGCGGTGGCGGGGATGGACAGGAACGCGCTCCGGCCGCTGCGCTACACGCGCACCAGCGACGGGCTGCTGATCGTGGGGTCGGAGAGCGGCATGGTCGTGGTGCCGGAGAGCACGGTCGTCGCCAAGGGCCGGCTGGGGCCGGGGCAGATGATCGCGGTCGATCTGGACGCGGGCGAGCTGCTGGAGGACCGCGCGGTCAAGGACCGGATCGCGGCCGAGCACGACTACGCCGCCATGATCGGCGAGTTCCTGACGCTGGCCGACCTGCCCCCGTCCGACACGATCGTGACCTATCCGCGTGCCGAGCTCGCGCGCCGCCAGGTCGCGGCGGGGCAGACGCTGGAGGACATGGAGCTGATCCTGTCGCCGATGGTCGAGGGCGGCAAGGAGGCGGTGGGCTCGATGGGCGACGACACGCCACTCGCCGTCATCTCCGACAAGCCGCGCCTGATCAGCCAGTTCTTCCGCCAGAACTTCAGCCAGGTGACGAACCCGCCGATCGATTCCCTGCGCGAGCGCCACGTCATGTCGCTCAAGACCCGGTTCGGCAACCTCGCCAACATCCTGGACACGCAGGACCGGCGCGAGCGCGTGCTGGTGCTCGACTCGCCGGTGCTGACCGGCGCGCAC
>CAXTWJ010000004.1:8330-28172 GCA_964247925.1 uncultured Sphingomonas sp. | reverse complement strand
GGCGTTTCTGGTCATGTCAGCGTTGGTGACGGCTCCTGCCGGAGCGCGGACCGCGCCTGCGCCAACGGCGAGACCTCGAACGGTGATCGAGGCCGAGCGCGCCTTCGCCGCCGACGCGCAGAAACTCGGCCAGTGGACGGCGTTCCGGAAATGGGCGGCGGCGGACGCGACGATGTTCGTGCCGCAACCGACGAACGCGCAGGCGTGGCTGCGCGATCGGCAGGAGCCGGCACATGCAGTGGAGTGGTGGCCGACGGCGAGCTACGTCTCGTGCGACGGCAAGGTGGCGGTGAACACTGGCGGCTGGCGACGCGCGGATGGCAGCGTCGGCTATTTCTCGACCGTCTGGCGCAGGGAGGCCGATGGCGACTGGCGCTGGATCGTCGACGGCGGTGACGCATTGATCGCACCGCGTCCGCGACCCTTGCACGTCCCGGTCGTGCGTGGCGCCTGTCAGACCGATCGCGTCAGCTATGGACCCGTGGTCGCCGGGCAGGGCAATGGTGGCGCGATCGACGGCAGCCTGACCTGGAGCTGGGTCGTCCGGGCCGACGGGTCGCGCGTCTTCCTTACCGCGGTGAAGCAGGGGCGTCGTGACCGGCTGGTCATCGAGAACCGTATCGCCGCGCCATGATCGAGCTCTTCGTTTCCTCGCTCATCACCTTCTTCGTGGTCATCGACCCGCCCGGCTGCGCGCCGATCTATGCCGGGCTGTCGGCGGGGGCATCGGCCGCGCACAAGCGCGCGATGGCGGTGCGCGCGGTGTTCGTGGCGGCGTGCATCCTGCTCGTCTTCGCGGTGTTCGGCGAGGCGCTGCTGCATGGGCTCGGCATCAACCTCGCCTCGTTCCGGATCGCGGGCGGCATCATGCTGTTCCTGATCGCGCTGGAGATGGTGTTCGAGCGCCGGACGCAGCGCCGCGAGGACCGCGCGGCCAAGGTCGCGACGACGCCCGACGTCGAAGACGTCTCGATCTTCCCCATGGCGATGCCGATGATCGCCGGCCCGGGCTCGATCGCGACCGTTATGCTGCTGGGCGCGCGCCATCCGGGGCTGCAGGCGCATCTGGTGGTGCTTGCCGCGATGGCGACGATCCTGCTGCTGACGCTGGTCGCGCTGCTGGCGGCGGGGCCGCTGATGAAGCTGCTGGGCGCCCGGATCGAGGCGGTGATCACGCGCGTGCTGGGCGTGCTGCTCGCGGCGTTGGCGGTGCAGTTCGTGATGGACGGGCTGCAGGTCAGCCTGCGCTAGCGTCGTCGCCCGGCTCGCCGCCGAGCTGCCAGACGATGCTCTTCCACAGCTGGTCGGTGTGCGCGACCACCGCGTCGCGCGTCGCCTCCGCCTGTGCGCCCGTCGCGGGAAAGGCGCGCACGCCAGCCACGTTCTCGCGGCGCAGGCGCTCGGCGCTGGCGATGCCGTTCGGATCGGCATGGAGCATGGCCAGCCACGCGCCCTCCAGCGCGGTGCGCAGCGCGACGATCTGGGCCTGCAGGTCGGCGATGGTGTCCATGGGTCCGGTCCTCAGCTGATGCGGTACAGCGCATAGGGCGACCGGCGCGGCAGCGGCAGGCGGGTCAGCCAGGCGAAGCCGCGCCCATGCGCGAGCTGGTCGTAGAAGCCGCCCGGGTCGCGCGCGCGATAGATGGTAGACTCCGCCATGTTGGGGCAGATCAGCAACAGGGTCGCGCCGTGGCGGTGCATGATCGCGCGTGCCTCCCCCGGAGAGCGACCGAAGGCGTGCTGGACGTCGAGGATCGCGTCGGCGTTGCGGTGATACGGGCCCGCCACCGCGTCATGGTGCGTGATCGTGATCAGGCGCGGCCCGAGATCGACGAAGGAGAAGACCGTCGCCGCCGGATAGCGGTTGAGCGACAACAGCCGCGTGGTGCGCATGCACTCGCCCGTCGCGACGTTCACCCGCGAACGCGCGGCATCGGGCTGGGCCACGTCGGCCCAGCTCATCACCTTGAGCACGATCCCGGCGAACAGCCCGGTGACGAGCAGGAGCGCGCCCACCGCGCCCGGCACGCGGACCAGCGGCGAGGGGTGGTCGAGGACCCAGGGCAGGATCACCCAGCCGAGCGCGGTCGCGCCCGGCACGGCGAGCAGCGCCGCCGCCGGGCCGGCGCGGACCTGCCACAGCAGCATCGCCGTCGCGAAGCCCGCGAACAGCGCGGCGGCGAGCCAGTGCGCGTGCGCCGGCGTGTCCCGCGCGCGCCGCTCCGCCACGGCCGCGCCGATCAGCCCCACGATCGGCAGCGCGGCGACGGGGAAGGCGACGCGGAACGGGTGGAGGTAGATCGGCCGCGCTTCCTTGACGTTGTCCAGCCAGTTGCGCGCGAGCTCGGGCGATACCTGCTCGGGCCGGCCCAGACATTGCGGAAAGGCTAGCCCCAACCCCCCCCAAAGGCCGCCCGCGCGGGCCCCGCCCCGGCCACCCCGCGCGGCACGGCTCGCCGGGCTAAGCCACGCGAGCAGGACCAGCAATCCGCCACCCGCCACCGTGACGCTGAGCCACACCGGCGTCAGCGCGTCGCAGCGCGGCACCCGGTCGGCGTACGACGCGAACAGTAGATAGCCGAGCGCGCTGCCACCGCCGAGCGACAGGCCGTACGCCTGCAGCTTCAGCGCCGCATCGCGGTCGGCGATCCAGCGCAGGGCGATGATGCCGCCGGCCATCGCGGCGTAGGGCAGCATCTCCAGCCCGATCGCGAGGCTGACCGCGCTCGCCAGACCCACCATCACGCCGCCGCGCACGGCGCGCGGGTCGGTCAGCCCCGCCACCGTCAGGCTCAGCATCGCCAGCTGCCAGCCGTGATGGTCGATCCGCTCGGGCGCAAACATCGCCATCGGCGCGACGGCGGCGAGCAGGATCACGACCGCGAGCGGCCAGGCGAAAGGCGCGACCAGCCGCCTGACCGTGGCTCCCACGCCCAGCATCGTCACCGACAGCGGCAGCAGCGGCGCCACTCCGCACGCCAGCCGCTCCGCCCAGCTCGGTGACGTGAACAGGCGGAAGAACAGGATCAGGCCCACGATCGGCAGATCGACGATCCGGCTCCAATGGATGTCGAAGCCGCGCGGCGGGTCCATGCGATACTGGCGCAGATCATACCAGCCCTGGCCACCCAGCCACGCGCGCACCTGCATCAGGCGCATGTTGTCGTCCGTGTCGCCCAGCGACAGCCAGCGCACCGCGTTCCAGTTCTGCCACAGCTGCCACGCGGCGTAGGCAGCCCAGCACAGGAGGATCAGCGCGATCCAGCGCCGGTCGAGCGCCCACGCAATCGCCCGCTGCCCGGCCCTGTCCCCGGCCTTCTCCGAAGTCGCTTCCCTCACGCGTCCACCCGCCCTAGATGCGCCCGCTCTATCGCGGGCGGGATGAAGGGCAAGTGACAGCCGTGTTGCGACATGTCGAACGGATGCGCGAGCATGAGGCGACCGGGCAGCTGGTCCGCTTCGTGGTCGCGGGCGGGATGACGACGGCGCTGTACACGCTCGTCTATTCGCCGCTCGCCGGGTTCAAGATCACGTCCGAACAGGTGGCCAACCTGCTCGGCTATCTGGTCGCGGTGACGTCGGGCTATCTGCTTCATTCCAACTGGAGCTTTCGCGGCCATGGGGCGGACAAGAAGCAGACGGCGACGCGCTTTTTCGCGGTGTCGCTCTTCTCCTATGGCGCCAACACCTTTTGGGTATGGCTGTTGACCGACGACGCGGTGCTGAACGGGCCATGGTGGTGGCCGCTGATTCCCGTGCTGTTCGTGACGCCGCTGGTCACGTTCGCGCTCAACCGCTTGTGGGTATTCGCTTGATATGGCCAGAAGCTGATGGACCGCGTCGTCTATGATCGCATGGCCGCGCATGACTCGACGCACTGGTGGTACCGGGCGCGGCGCGACATCCTCGCCGATTATCTTGAACAGTTCGGCGCCTTGCCGGACCGCGCGCGCATCCTGGAGATCGGCTGCGGCACGGGGCACAACCTGCCCATGCTCAGCCGGTTCGGCGAGGTCGATGCGATCGAGATCGACCCCGCCGCGCGCCGCATCGCGGCCGAGCGGCTGGGGCGGCCCATCGGGGACGCCCCTCTTCCCTTCCTGCCCGGCGTGCCGCGCGGGCATTACCACCTGATCGCGGTGCTGGACGTGGTCGAGCATATCGAGAACGACGTGGCCGCGCTCGCCGCGATGCGCGACTGCCTGGCGCCCGGCGGCAGGATCCTGATCACCGTGCCCGCGCACGCCTGGATGTGGTCGGCGCATGACGAGGTGAATCATCATCACCGGCGTTATTCCAAGAAGACGCTGCGCGCCGCGATCGCGGCGGCGGGCATGCGGCCGGAGAAGCTGGGTTACTTCAACAGCCTGCTGTTCCCGCTGGCGGCCGGCGCGCGGCTGATGGGGCGGCTCACGGGGCGCGAGGACAGTGATGATTCACCACCGCCACCGCTGGTCAACGGGCTGTTCGAGCACGTCTTCCGGCTGGAGCGTCACCTGGTCGGGCGCGTGCCGATGCTGCCGGGCGTCTCGATCGTGACGCTGGCCGTTCCGGCCTGAGCATCGGCCGCGACGCCGAGAGTGGGGCCGGAGCGCACCGGCCCGGCGATGTCGGCGACGACATAGAGCGGCCGGCGCTTCGATTCGACATACAGCCGGCCCAGATACTCGCCGATCATGCCCAGCACGAACATCTGCACCGCGCCCAGGAACACGACCACGAGCATGGTCGAAGTCCAGCCCTGCACGGCGGAACCCGAGAAGAAACCGATCGCGATATAGACGAACAGGAACAGCGACACGCCCGTCAGCGCGAGGCCCGCATGGCTGGCGAAGCGCAGCGGCGCGGTGGAGAAGCCCGTCACCGCGTCGAAGGCGAGGCGCAGCATCTTCGCGAACGGGTAATTCGTCTCGCCCGCTGCGCGTTCGGCCCGGTCATAGGCGAACGGCACCTGCCGGAAGCCGATCCACGCGACCATGCCGCGAATGAACCGCGCCTGCTCCGGCATCGCCAGGAACGCGTCCAGCGCGCGCCGGCTCATCAGGCGGAAGTCGCCGGTGTCGAGCGGGATCTCCGTGTCGGTCAGTCGATCCAGCAGCCGGTAAAAGATCGCCGCGGTCGCGCGCTTGAACAGTGTTTCGCCCTGCCGCTTGCGGCGCACGGCATAGACCACGTCGGCGCCCTGCTCGGCCATGGCGCGGCGCATATCGGCGAGCAGCTCGGGCGGATCCTGCAGGTCGGCGTCGATGATGAGGATCTGCTCGCCCGCGCACAGGTCGAGCCCGGCGGTCAACGCCAGCTGATGCCCGTGATTGCGCGACAGGTTGAGCGCGACGAGGCGCGGGTCGGCGGCCGCCAGCCGCTGCATGACCGCCCAGCTTTCGTCGCGGCTGCCGTCGTTGATGAGCAGCAGCTCATAATCATTCCCCACCGCCGCCCACACCGCCGCAGAGACGCGCGCATGCAGCATCGGCAGGCACGCCGCCTCGTTGTAGCAGGGTATTACGACGGACAGCGCTGGACGGGGCATGGCGCCGGTCTAGCGCGACAGAGACGGGGCGTCATGGGGCAAGTTGGCCGGACGGCGCGGATGCGGTATGCCGGTGACAGGAAAACCACCATGGCGACCGTGATCAGTAAAGAAGATTTCGACGCACATCCGGCGGAGGTCCGGGAGCGCGCCATGGCGGGGGAGGAGATCGCGATCGAGCAGGAAGGGGGCGTCCGGCTCAAGCTGATGCGTGTCACGCCGGAGCAGCCCGGTCGTCGGACGTTCGGCGCGTTGAAAGGGCGATTGTCAGTCCCCGCGACCGCCTTCGATCCCCTTCCCGAGGAAGAGCTGCGCGCCTGGGAAGGCGGATGAGATTGCTGCTCGACACCCATACGATCGCGTGGTGGGCGGAAGGCAGTGACGACCTGCCATCACAGATGCGGGATCTCATCGATCACGCGTCCAATGTGGTTCACGTCAGCGCCGTCTCAGCCTGCGAGCTCGCGCTCAAGCACCGCCTGGGCAAATGGCCGACCGCGAACTTGCTGCTGGCGACATTGGAAACTCTGGTCGAGGAGGATTTCACGGCGTTGCCCATTACTTTCGCGCACGCCGCTGTTGCCGGTCAGCTGCCTACCGCTCACCGCGACCCGTTCGACCGGCTGCTCGCCGCGCAGGCGCTGGTCGAGGACCTCACGATCGTGTCGATCGACGACAAGCTCGACCGGTTCGGCGTGCGCCGCCTGTGGTGATCCCCGCTCAGTCTCACCGCGCCGCGATGATCTTGACCAGCGTGCCGGGCACCGGCGTCGCGTCGGGATCGAGGCCATTGAGCACGACGAAGCGGTCGCGCTGGTGGTCGGGATAGGCCATGCGTCGCGACAGGCCGTCCACCGTGTCGCCGGCGCGGACGGTCACGATGCGGACGACCTTGCCGCCGTCGTCATAACGCAGGCCGTCCAGCATCCGCAGGAACGCCGTGTCGGTCGCGTCCGTGGTGTCCGGCCTGCCCGTCGCGGCGGCGAGCTGCTGCGCACGCTGGACGCGGTCGGCGCCGTTGGGGTGAGTGGACATCCAGGTCGGCTGCGAACTCTTCCGTCCGGCGAGCTCGGCCTGGAGCGTCGTCTCGTCGTTCAGCTCCGCCAGCATGTCGGCGGCGGCATACGACGTGTAGCCCGCCGCCGCGATGTAGCGGACGCCCAGGCCGTCGGCCTCGTACTCCTGCCCCCGGCTGAACCCGAGCGCGTAGAGCTGCGTGCCATAGCCGGCGGCCCGGCCGGCCAGATCGCTTCCCGTCACGGCGCCGACCCCGGCGGCGAGCAGTCCGCCGATCACCGAGCGCGTCTGGCGCTTGGCGGAATGGCGCGCGGCGACATGGCCGACCTCATGCCCCAGCACGCTCGCCAGCTCGGCCTCCGAGTTCATCAGCGCGAGCAGCTGGCGGGTGACGTAGATGTAGCCGCCGGGAATCGCGAAGGCGTTCTCGACGGGTGAGTCGAGCAGGGTGACCGTGAAGTCCGCCGCCGTGTTCGACAGCCCCGACTGCAGCGCCACGCGCTTGCCGACCCGCTCCACGAACGCGGCCTGCGGCCCGGCATAGGCGCCGCCATACGCGGCGAGCAGCTGCCGGTTGGCCTGCGCGCCCGCCGCCTTGTCGGTGGCCGAGATCGATCGGGCCGCCTGCGCGTCCAGCGCGGCGGGCGTGGCCAGCAGGCAGACGGGCAGCAGGGCGGCGGCGATCGGGCGCATGGTTCTTCTCCCCGTGGGTCAGGCCCGCTCGACGGAATGCACCGCGTCCGCCGCGCGCAGCGCCGCCATCAGACGAAGCAGCTGCGCCAGGTCGTGGACCTCCACGTCGATGGTGTTGGTGTGGAACCGCGAGTCCCGCGTGTCGAGGCGCAGGTTGATGATGTTGGCCTTGTGCTGGCCGATGATGGTCGAGACGATGCCCAGCGCGCCCGGCTCGTTCTTGACCGTCACCGCCAGCTGCGCGACCGCGCCGTCCGCGCCGTCGCCCCAGGCGAGATCGACCCAGTCGGTCTCCTCCGCCGACCGCTCCGCCAGCTCGGCCAGTACCGCGCAGTCGATCGCGTGGACCTCGATGCCGGCGTCCGGGCGGCGCAGGCCGACGATGCGATCGCCCGGCACCGGGTGGCAGCACGCGGCCAGCTCGAACGCGACACCCGGCGTCAGGCCCTTGATGGAGATGGCACTCGCCTGGGGGGCGAGTTCGGCGACGTCCGCGCCCGCCGAGCCGGGCATCAGCGCCTCCATCACCGCGCCGTCCGACAGCGTGCGCCGCGCGATCGCGGTGAGCAGCGCCGCCTCGTCCGCGAGCTTGAGGCGCGTCAGGGCGTGCTCCACCGCGTCGCCGGCGAGCGGCGCGGGCAGGCGTTCGATCAGGTCGTCCAGCAGCTTGCGCCCCAGCGTCAGCTGCTCGTCACGCTCCTTGTGACGCAGGTGGCGGCGGATCGCGGCCAGCGCCTTGCCGGTGATCGCCACGTCCAGCCAGGCGGGCTGCGGCTCCTGCGCCCTGGAGTTCAGGATCGCGACCTGGTCGCCATTCTCGATCACGGTGGACAGCGGCACGACGCGCCCGTTGATCTTGGCGCCCACCGACTGGTCACCCAGATCGGTATGGACCGCATAGGCGAAGTCGATCGGCGTCGCGCCCTTGGGCAGCTGGATCAGCTCGCCCTTGGGGGTGAAGGCGAAGATGCGGTCGGCGTACATCGCCATGCGCGTGTGCTCGAGCAGCTCCTCGGGCGTTCCCGCCGTGTCGAGGATCTCCACCAAGTCGCGGATCCAGCTGTGGTCGGCGTCCGCCCCAAGCACCGGACGCGCGCGGCCTTCCTTATAGGCCCAGTGCGCCGCCAGCCCGAACTCGGCCTCCGCGTGCATCGTCTCCGAGCGGAGCTGGATCTCCACGCGCGTGTTCTCCGCGTGAATCACGGTGGTGTGCAGCGAGCGGTAGCCGTTGCGCTTGGGGGTGGAGATATAGTCCTTGAACCGCCCCGGCACCATCGGCCAGCGGCGGTGGATCGCGCCCAGCGCGCGGTAGCATTCCTCGTCCGACCCGACCACGACCCGGAACGCCATGACGTCCGACAGCTGCTCGAAGGAGATGTGCCGCTCCTCCATCTTGCGCCAGATCGAATAAGGGTGCTTCTCGCGCCCCGACACGTCCGCCTCGATGCCGGCGCGCGACAGCAGCAGCTTCAGCCCCGACGCGATCTTCGCGATGCGGTCGCCCCCGAGCCTGTTGGCGCCTTCCTTCAGCTGCGCGAGGCGGCGCGTGATCGACTCGTACGCTTCTGGTTCCAGCTCGCGGAAGGCGAGCGTCTGCATCTCCTTCATGAACTCGTACATGCCGACGCGCTCCGCGAGCGGGGCGTAGATGTCCATGGTCTCGCGCGCGATGCGGCGTCGCTTCTCGGGCTTGGCGATGTGGTGGAGCGTGCGCATGTTGTGCAGCCGGTCGGCCAGCTTGACCAGCAGCACGCGGATGTCGTCGGACATGGCGAGCAGGAACTTGCGCAGGTTCTCCGCCGCGCGCTCGTTGTCGCTCTGCGCCTCGATCTTCGACAGCTTGGTGACGCCGTCCACCAGCCGCGCGACGTTGGCGCCGAAGATGCGCTCGATCTCCTCGGGCGTCGCGACCGTGTCCTCGACCGTGTCGTGCAGGATGGCGGTCGCGATCGTCTCGCTGTCCAGCCGCAGGTCGGTGAGGATGCCCGCGACCTCGATCGGATGCGAGAAATACGGGTCGCCGCTCGCGCGCTTCTGCGAGCCGTGCGCGTGCAGCGAGAAGACATAGGCGCGGTTGAGCAGCGCCTCGTCGGCGTCGGGATCGTAGTCGAGGACCCGATCGACCAGCTCATATTGCCGCAGCACGCAACCCCTTTGGGGCGGCGTGCCGGGATTAGGCAAGGATTTAGCGCGCCGCCACGGCCGCGGGGACGGCGCCGCCCTTGGCGTGCGCGTTGCACTTGCCGAGCTGATCGGCGTCGAACGACTTGCCGCCCGCGGTGAACGAGGCGAGCGCGCCCGTGGAGCGGGCCATCATCTCGCACAGCACGGCATCGCGCTCGGGCGCCCTGGCGGCAACATAGGCGTTCGACCGGAGCTGCCAGGGCGTGGCGCGCGTCATCAGGCTGACGCGGGTCGGCTGCACGGCGGGGACGGCGACGTAATAGCCGGATGCCTGGGCGTGCGCGGTCGTGGTGATGGCGGTGCCGCCGATAACAAGGGCAGCCGCCATGGCGAGGACGTGATGAAGCTGACGCATGAAAACCTCCTGTTGAATTGCGTTGCGAATCACTACCTACCCGTGTAGGTTTTGAGTTGCAACCCAAAACTGACATTTCAGGCGCGCCTTGCCGCAAATTGCGGTAATCACGATGCAGAGAGAGGATGCGACGCGGTGGAGAAGCTTCGCGAACGACTGGACGAATGCAGCCTGCCGGCCGCGCTGGAAGCGGTGGGGGAGCGCTGGTCGTTCCTGATCCTGCGCGCGTCGTTCAACGGGCTGCATCATTTCGAGGAGTTCCAGTCGGAACTCGGCATTGCGCGCAACATCCTGGCGAATCGCTTGGCCAAGCTGGTCCAGTACGGCATCCTGCAGCGGGTGCCGATGCCCGAGGATCGCCGCAAGGTGCAGTATACCTTGACGGAGAAGGGGGGCGCGCTGCTCCCCACCATGATCGCGCTCCGGCAATGGGGCGAACGGTGGGAAACGGGCGTGCCCGCCTTTCCCACCCTGGTCGATGAACGCGACCGCCGCCCGATCCAGCCGGTGGGCGTGCTGGCGCATGACGGCCGCGTGCTGAGCAAGGCCGATCTGGTCTGGGCCTTGCCGGCGGACATCGCGCGCGACCCGGATGACCACCAATTCGGGGCGATCGCGGCGGAGTAGACGAGGACCTGCTGCCCAGCGCCCACGGTGGTCAGCGTGTCGCGCGCGGACGCCGACGGCGGTGAGTGTGTCTAGGCACTAGCAGAATGCCTGTCAGCGCGGCTGGCCGACGCTCGCCTAGTGCTGTAACGGGGTGAGCGGTGGGAGCGGTCGTCGTCGGAGCAGCGTTGCTACGCGCATCAGTACCGACGCAACGCAAGCTTTATCGGTTTGGCCCCTTTGCGAAGCGTACGAGCCGCCCCACGAGGTAGGCTACCACCAAAGGGCCGAGCGGTACGGCCATGAAGCGGATTAACGGAGGAACGCCGCCGCCCGAGAAGAGGCCGTCAAGTGCGAAGAGCACGAGCAAGGTGAACGCCAGCGCTCCGACCACGCACCCGACGCCTGCTTCCAGCTTTGATCCGCGATCTCGATACGCCATCAGGCTCACCCCGCTCCCTGACCCGGCACGTTCACCCCCATGCCGAGCAGATAGCGGCGGACGTTGCGCGCCGCCTGGCGCAGCCGCTGTTCGTTCTCGACCAGCGCGATGCGGACGTGACCCTCGCCGTTCTCGCCATAGCCGACGCCGGGCGCGACGGCGACCTTGGCCTGCGTCAGCAGCTGTTTGGAGAACTCGAGGCTCCCCAGATGCGCGAGCGCGGGCGGCAGCGGTGCCCAGGCGAACATCGAGGCGCGCGGGGAGGGCACTTCCCAGCCGGCGCGGCCGAACGCCTCCACCAGCACGTCGCGGCGCTTGTGATAGAGCTGGCGGTTGGTCGCCACGATGTCCTGCGGGCCGTTCAGCGCCGCGCACGCCGCCGCCTGGATCGGCGTGAACGCGCCATAGTCGAGGTACGACTTCACCCGCGTCATCGCCGCGATCAGCTTGGTGTTGCCGACCGCGAAGCCGATCCGCCAGCCGGCCATCGAATAGGTCTTGCTGAGCGAGGTGAACTCGACCGCCACGTCCTTGGCACCGGGCACCTGCAGGATCGAGGGCGTCGGCACGCCGTCATAATAGAGTTCCGAATAGGCAAGGTCGGACAGCACCCACACCTTGTTCTCGCGCGCCCAGGCGACGAGCCGCTCGTAGAAGGCGAGATCGACGGCCTCCGCGGTCGGGTTGGACGGATAGTTGACGACCAGGATCGACGGGCGCGGCACGGTGAACGCCATCGCGCGCTCCAGGCTGTCCCAGTAATGCGCGTCGGGCGTGGTCGGCACCGCGCGGATCGTGGCGCCCGCGATGATGAAGCCAAAGGTGTGGATGGGGTAGGACGGGTTGGGCGCCAGCACCACGTCGCCGGGCGCGGTGATCGCGGTGGCGAGGCTGGCGAGACCTTCCTTGGACCCCATCGTCACGACGACTTCGCGCTCGGGGTCGAGCTCGACGCCGAAGCGGTTGGCGTAGTAATTCGCCTGCGCGCGGCGCAGCCCGGGGATGCCCTTGGATTGGGAATAGCCGTGCGCGTCGGGCTTGCGCGCGACCTCCACCAGCTTGTCGATGACGTGGGGCGGCGGCGGCAGGTCGGGATTGCCCATGCCGAGGTCGATGATGTCCTCGCCGCCCGAACGTGCCACCGCCCGCATCGCATTGACCTCGGCGATGACATAGGGCGGCAGGCGGCGGATGCGGTAGAAGTCGTCGGACATTGTTCACCCTTCCCCGTCATGCCGGGCTTGTCCCGGCATCCACGGTCGTACACGCTTGTCGGCCCAATGACTCGCACGACGGTGGATGCCGGCACAAGGCCGGCATGACGGAGTTGATACCTCATGGCTGATCCCACTCCCGCCGACTGGCTGAAAAAGATGGGCGACGCGCAGATCGCGCTGCTCGACCAGGCGCTCGCCGCCGCGCCCGGCGGCGACGAGGTGGCGGCGTTCTGGCGCGATGGGCTGCAGCTGTGGCAGCGATTGCTCGACCCGGCGCAGGCGGCCGCGCCGGTCCCGCCCTCGACCGACAGGCGGTTCAGGGACGAGGCCTGGAACCAGCCGCCCTTCGCGCAGATTCGTCAGGCTTATGAGGCCGCCAGCGCGCAATTGATGGCGGGCGTGGACGCGGCGCCCGGCCTCGACGAGCAGCAGCGCGAGCGGCTGCGCTTCTCCGCCCGGATGCTCGCCGATGCGATGAGCCCCGCGCACTTCCCCTGGACCAACCCGCAGGTGGTGCGCGCCACCGCCGAGACGGGCGGGCGGAACCTGATGCGTGGCATGGAGAACCTGCTGGCCGACCTGGGCAAGGGCCAGCTGACGCATGTCGATCCGCACGCGTTCGAGGTCGGGCGCAACCTGGCGACGACGCCGGGCAAAGTGGTGAAGCGCACGCCGCTGTTCGAGCTGATCCAGTACGCGCCCACCACCGGCCAGGTGCTGGCGACGCCGCTGGTCATCTTCCCGCCCTGGATCAACCGCTTCTACATTCTCGACCTGTCGCCCGAGAAGAGCTTCATCCGCTGGGCGGTGGAGCAGGGGCTGACCGTGTTCATGGTGTCGTGGAAGTCGGCCGACGCGACCATGGCCGATGTCACCTGGGACGATTACGTCGCCGCGCAGCTGGACGCGGTCGCCACGATCCGCGACCTGCTGGACGTGCCGTCGGTCCACGCGATCGGCTATTGCGTGGCGGGCACCACGCTGGCCGCCACGCTGGCGCTGCTCGCCGCGCGGGGCCAGGCGGACCGGGTCGCGAGCGCGACCTTCTTCACCGCGCAGGTCGATTTCAGCGACCCGGGCGAGCTCAGGCAGTTCGTCGACGACGAGCAGCTGGCGATGCTGACGCGGCTGTCGCCCGACGGCTTCCTGGACGGGCGAGTGATGGCCGCGACCTTCAACGCGCTGCGCGGGCGCGACCTGATCTGGAACTACGTCACCAACAACTATCTGCTGGGGCAGGACTATCCGGCCTTCGACCTGCTGCACTGGAACGGCGACACCACCAACCTGCCGGCGAAGTGGCACGCGAGTTACCTGGCCGACCTGTATCGCGACAACCGGCTGGTCGAGCCGGGCGCGCTGAGCGTCGACGGCACGCCGCTCGACCTTGGCCGGGTCGAGACGCCCAGCTATGTCCAGGCGGGGCGGGAGGACCATATCGCCCCGGCGGAAAGCGTGTGGCGCATCACCCACCATTTCCGGGGCCCGCTGCGCTTCGTGCTCGCCGGCTCGGGACACATTGCCGGCGTCGTGAACCCGCCCGCGGCGGCCAAATACCAGTATTGGACCAACGACGCGAAGGTCGAAACGCTGGCCGAGTTCGTCGCGGGCGCGACCGAAACCGGGGGCAGCTGGTGGCCCGACTGGATCGGCTGGTTGCGGGGGCAGGACGACGCCGAGGTCGCGGCCGACGGCGCACGCGTGCCGGGCGAGGGTGCCCTGGCGGCGCTGGGCGAGGCGCCGGGCGAGTATGTGCGGCAGCGATGATGCTGCACTGCACAACGGCATCTTGACGCGAGCGTCAACCGTGCTATGTTGCGTTGCAGCATAGGAGCTATGGCCATGTCCGACCTGCCCGAACTGCCGGTGCCCGAGAGCGCGGAGCACATCCCCGCGATGCTCGCCGCGCCCAAGGCGAAGCGGTCGAAGAAGGACGCCGCTCCCGTCGTCACGCCGGCCGTCGAGCCGGCCCCGACCGCCGCGGCTTCGGCGGAACCGACCAACGAGGAACCCCCCATGGCCACCACGATCGAGAACGCGACCGCCGATACCGCCACGAAGACGAACGCGATGTTCGGCGACCTGAACGATCGCGCGAAGGGCGCGATGGAGCAGGGCGGCAAGATGGTCGCTGAGCTGAACGGCCTGAACAAGGGCAATGTCGAGGCGCTGGTCGAGTCGGGCAAGCTGGCCGTCGCCGGCGTGCAGACGCTGGCGCAGGGTCAGGCCGCGTACGTCCGCAAGCAGTTCGAGGAGGCCACCGCCGCCGCCCGCACGCTGGCGTCGGCCAAGTCGCCGACCGAGTTCCTGCAGCTGCAGGGTGACTATGTCCGCCAGCAGTTCGATGCGCTGGTCGCCGAGACCTCGCGTTCGACCGAGTCGATGCTGAAGATCGTCGGCGAGGTGGTGCAGCCCATCTCCAACCGCGTCGCGGTCGCCGTGGAGCGGATCAAGCAGGCCGCGTGATCCGCGGCGCGCACGCGCGCAGCATCGCTGCGAGCGAGACGCGCAAGGCCGGCCGGCGGGTCGCAAAAGCGAGTTCGTTCGACGTCACGCGATTAAACCCGTGACGGCCTGCACGGTAGCAGGGCGGTCGCCGATGCGGCCGCCCTTTTTCGTGCGTCCCGGGCTTGCCCCACCCCGCTCCGATCCCATATTTTGACCTCGCCATGCAGCTCCACCCCATCAAGCAAGCCGAGCGCCGCGACGGCGATGCCGATCAGGACGGCGATGGCCGCACCGGCGTCGGCGTCGCCACCCGCACCAAGGCGCGCACCAAGCAGCCCACGCCCTACCGCGTGCTGATGCTCAACGACGACTACACGCCGATGGAGTTCGTGGTGCTGTGCCTCCAGCGCTTCTTCCGCCTCGACATGGAGGCGGCGACCCGCGTCATGCTGCACGTCCATCAGAAGGGCGTGGGGGTGTGCGGCACCTTCTCCTATGAAGTCGCGGAGACCAAGGTCAGCCAGGTGATCGACTTCGCCCGGCAGAACCAGCATCCGCTGCAGTGTACGTTGGAGAAGGCGTAGCGCGCACGCGCGCAGCGTAGCTGCACGCGAGACGCACAAGCCCGGCCGGCGTCGCCCGACGACGACCGACGGCGCGGCTTCGCCGCGGCGGGCCTCGATCGAAGCTCCACCCTTGCAGGGCCGTCATGGGAGTAAATCCCGTGACGTCGGACGGGTTCGGCAGGCCGACCCGCCGGCCGAGCTTGCGCGTCTTGTGCGCAAATATTTTTGCGCCCATGCGCGCTTCGCTATGGACCGTATCCTCATCCGCGGCGGCAATCGCCTCGCCGGCAGGCTCCCCATCTCCGGCGCCAAGAACTCCGCGCTGACGCTCATGCCCTGCGCGCTGCTGACCGACGAGCCGCTGACGCTCAGGAACCTGCCGCGCCTCGCCGATGTGGACAGTTTCGGCCATCTGCTCAACCAGCTCGGTGTCTCGACCGCGATCGAGGGGACGCGCCCCGAGGAGTTCGGCCGCGTGATGACGATGCGCGCGGGCCAGCTCACCTCCACCCAGGCGCCCTATGACATCGTGCGCAAGATGCGCGCGTCGATCCTGGTGCTCGGCCCCATCCTGGCGCGCGCGGGGGAGGCGACCGTGTCGCTGCCCGGCGGCTGCTCGATCGGCAACCGGCCCATCGACCTGCACCTGAAGGCGCTGGAGGCAATGGGCGCGCGGATCGAGTTCGGGGCCGGTTACGTCAAGGCCTCCGCCCCGACCGGACGGCTGCCGGGCGGCCGCTACACCTTCCCCGTCGTGTCGGTCGGCGCGACGGAGAACGCGCTGATGGCCGCGGTGCTGGCGCGCGGCACCACCGTGCTCGGCAACGCCGCGCGCGAGCCGGAGATCGTCGACCTGTGCCGCTGCCTGGTCGCGATGGGGGCGTTCATCGACGGGATTGGCACGGAGACGCTGACGGTGGAGGGCCGCGACCGGCTGCATGGCGCGACCTATGCCGTCATGCCCGACCGGATCGAGGCGGGTTCCTACGCCTGCGCGGCCGCGATCACCGGCGGCGCGCTGGAGCTGGTCGGCGCGGCGGCGGCCGACATGCAAGCGACGCTGTCCGCGTTGCGCGAGGCGGGCGTCACCGTGGAGGAGCGCGCGCACGCCGTTCATGTCGAGGCGAGCGCGCCGTTGCGGCCGCTGACGCTCTCGACCGCGCCCTATCCCGGCTTCGCCACCGACATGCAGGCGCAGTTCATGGCGATGCTCGCCCGCGCCGACGGCGCGAGCGTGCTGACCGAGACGATCTTCGAGAACCGCTACATGCACGTGTCCGAGCTCGCGCGGATGGGCGCGGACATCCAGGTCCGCGGCCGCGCGGCGGTGGTGCGCGGCGTCGAGCGGCTGGTCGGCTGCCCGGTGATGGCGACCGACCTGCGCGCGTCCATGAGCCTGATCCTGGCCGGCCTGGTTGCCGAGGGCGAGACGCAGGTGAGCCGCGTCTATCACCTCGATCGCGGCTATGAGCGGCTGGAGGAGAAGCTGAGCGCCGTCGGTGCCGACATCGAGCGGGTGAGCGATGGCTGAGGGCTGGGTTTATTTGCTGACGAACGAGGCGATGCCTGGGTTCGTGAAGATTGGGCTGACTCAGGCCAATGACGTCGCCGCACGGATGCGACAGCTCGACACGACTGCCGTTCCGCTGCCGTTCGAGTGTCATTTCGCGGCGCGGGTTCCCGATTGTGCGAAGCTGGAGCGCACGCTGCACTTTGTATTCGGCGAGAAGCGACCTCGCCGTGGGCGCGAGTTCTTCCAGATCGAGCCTGATCTGGCGAAGGCCATCATCGAGCTGGTCGCGCTGGAGGACGTGGCGTTTTCCGACGCTGAACAGGCGATCGATCCTCAGCAGCGCCAAGCCATCAAGGAAACCAGACAGCGACGTGAGCGGCGGACATTGGCAAGCCTCGGTCTGCGGCCCGGGACCGAGCTGGTCTTCCTCAAGAACCCCGATGTCGTCTGCGAGGTCGCGGGACCGCGTCATGTCCTGTTCCGAGGCGAGCAAATGAGTCCCTCTCGCGCGGCACTGATGGCGGTTCGGGACATGGGTTATGACTGGGTGGCCGTCAGCGGAATGGATTACTGGACGGCCAACGGGGTCAGGCTGTCGCAGCTTTCGGAACCCGGAGTGGCCGCGGGTCTTGAGGCCGAGCTGGAGGAGCTGCTTTAACTGTCACCGCGCCGCGCTCATCGAATATGGCCGCGCCGCCACCGCCATGCCCCAGCTCTTGTTCGGCGTCGCGCCCATCGTGAAGTGCAGCGTGCCACCGGCGCGGACCTCGGCGTCGGTGACGTAGCTGCGGTCCAGCGGCCGGCCGTTCAGCTGCACCGCGACGACGTAGCGGTTCGCCGGCGTCAGCCCGTCCGCCGTCATCGTGAACCGCTTGCCCGACGGCAGCGTCACCGTCGCGCGATCCACGAAGGGTCGGCCCAGCACATATTGGTTCGACCCGGGCGCGACGGGGTAGAAGCCCATCGCGGTGAACAGATACCAGGCCGACATCTGGCCGAGATCATCATTGCCCGCCAGTCCGTCGGGTGTCGGCCGGTACTGCGATGCGACGATCTGCGCCAGCCGCTCCTGCGTGCGCCAGGGCTGGCCGGCATAGCCGTAGAGATAGGCGACGTGGTGCGACGGCTCGTTGCCGTGGATATACTGACCGATCAGCCCGGCGATGTCCTCGGCATGGCTGTAGTCGAGCTTGCTGTTGTCGTAATCGAACATCGCGTCCAGCTTCGCGACCGCCGCCGCGTCGCCACCCAGCAGGCGGAACAGCCCCGCCTCGTCCTGCGGCACGAACCAGGAATACTGCCAGGCATTGCCCTCCGTATAATCCGACCCATAGTTGATCGCGGTCGGGTCGAACGGCACGCGGAAGCTGCCGTCCGCCAGCCGCGCGCGCAGGAATCCGGTCTTCGCGTCGAAGCTGTTGCGCCAATAGCCTGCGCGGCGCGTGAACTCGGCGGCGAGGTCGCGCCGGCCCAGCGCCGCCGCCATGCGCGCGATCGTCCAGTCGTCATAGGCATATTCGACCGTCTTCGACGCCGCCTCCGGCTCGCGGTCGATCGGCACATAGCCGCGGTCGATATACTCAGCCAGCCCCGCATACGGGCGGTAGCGCGCGCTCGCGACCATGGCGTCGAGCGCCTTGTTGGCATCGAAGCCGCGGATGCCCTTCAGATAGGCGTCGGCGATGACGGGCACGGCATGATAGCCGATCATGGTCCACGTCTCCTGCCCCTGGAACTGCCACACGGGCAGGATGCCGAACGGGCTGTTCGCCTGGCTCGCCACCAGCGAACGGACGACGTCGCTGGTGGTGCGCTCGGGCTGGATCAGCGTCAGCAGCGGGTGCTCGGCGCGGAACGTGTCCCAGAGCGAGAAGGTGGAGCGAAAGGTGAAGCCGTCGGCGCGATGCACCTCGTTGTCCGGCCCGCGATAGCGCCCGTCGGCGTCGCCCGCGACCGACGGCGCGAGCAAGCTGTGGTAGAGCGCGGTGTAGAAGGTCCGGCGCGTGTCGGGCGCGGCGTCCACCGCGACCCGGCCCAGCGCCGCCTCCCACGCGCGCCGTGTCCCGGCCCGGACCTGGTCGAAGCCACCCGGTTCGGCGGCCAGGTTGGCGAGCGCGCCCGCCTCGTCGACCGAGGAGATCGCGACGCGCAGCTCCAGCGGGCGGGCCAGCGCCCCGAAGTCGAGCCGCGCGAGCAGGTCGCGGCCGGCGGCCTGCGCGGCGTCGTCGCGGCCGCGGCTCGGACCCTGGAAGCCCTTGTACGCGATGTCCGTCTCGCGGTTCACGAAGCCATGGCCGGTAAGCGGCGCGGACGCGCGCATCGCGAACCACAGCTTGCGCGCCGGCGCCCAGCCGCGCGTCTCGCGCATCCCCGTCACCGTGCCGTCGGGCAGCAGGCGGACCGACGACCACAGCACCTTGCCCGGATAGTTGTACATGGACGTGGCGAGGTCGATCGCGAGATGCGCCGGCTGGCCGGCGGGAAAGGTGTAGCGATGCACACCGACGCGCGTGCCCGCCGTCAGCTCGACCCGGACGCCGCCGGCGAGCGTGACGGCGTAGTAGCCGGGCCGCGCGACCTCGCTCGCATGGCCGAAGGCGGTGCGCCACTGGGCCGGGCGCGTGGCGGTCCCCGGCCCGGCGAGCGGCATCACCAGGACGTCGCCCAGGTCCGAATGCCCCGCGCCGGAAAAATGCGTATGGCTGAAGCCGTCGATCGTCGTGTCCTCGTGACGATAACCCGCCGCCCATTTATAACAGGTGCGGATCTGGCATCCCGTGTTGGTGTCGGGCGACAGCTGCACCATCCCGAATGGCGCGACCGCGCCCGGGAAGGTGTGGCCTTCGCCACCCGTCCCGATGAACGGATCGACGCTGTCATAGGGATAAACCGAGGGCGACTGCGCCGTGGCGGGCGGCACGATCAAGACGGCGAGGATTGCCAGGCATCGGCGGCGGATCGACATGGCCCTGACTATCACGAGCCGGTCACCAGCGGGAATAGGCGACGGCGCCGATCGATGTTTACCTTTCGTTAAGCTTTTCGTTCTACCGATTGTTAATGGGGCGGGGCCGACCCCTTCCCGGCATCCACCTGACGTGGCGGAGGTTCCCATGATCCGGGCAGCGCTGGCGCTCGCGGGAATGGCGATGGTCGCCGGCTGTGCCGCGCGCGGGCCACGGCCGTCCGCGGTGATCGAGCAGGGCGCGCCGGCGCCGACCGGCTGGCCGGCGCAGGTAACGCCCGTGGATCGGCCGCGGCGGGCGCTGCG
>CAXTWJ010000004.1:2307-8320 GCA_964247925.1 uncultured Sphingomonas sp. | reverse complement strand
TTCCCTGCCTGTGGCCGCGCGCGCTGGCCAGCGTGCCCCGGCGGCTGCGCCCCAAGGTCGTCGCGGAGGGTCCGCTGCTGGGCCCGGACGCGGCGCTCGAACTGCCCGCGCCGCCCCCCGGCCCGTATCGCTGCCGGCTGGTCCGGCTTGGCGGACGCAAGGGCTTCCCGACCTTCGCGCCGGATTTCTGCTACGTCGAGGGCGACACGGCGAAGCTGTCCTTCACCAAGCAGACGGGCAGCACCCTGCCCGGCGGCTGGCTGCATCCCGACACGGCGACACGGCTGGTGTTCCTGGGCGCGCTCCCGCCCGCGGGCGAGAAGGACGTGCCCCTCTATGGCCAGCACCCGCAACAGGACGTGGCCGGCGTGGTCGAGCGGGTGTCACCGTTCCGCTGGCGGCTGGTGCTGGCGCGGACCGGCGGCGGCGCGGTGCTGGACGTGTACGAACTGGTGCCGGTGCCCCCGGCCGTGCCCGGCGCCGCGCCGGCGCTGCCCGCTCCTTCCTAGGGTCGGACGACGCGGCCAAGCCGCAACGTCGGTCGGGTTCGCTGGCGCGATCCGCCGGCCGGGCTCGCGCGGGTCAGGCGGGCGTGGCCGCCTGCCGCGCTATGCCAGTGCCTGCTCGAAATCCGCGATCAGGTCGTCCGCGTCCTCCACCCCGATCGAGATGCGGACCAGATTGTCGGTGATCCCCAGCGCCTGCTTGCGCGCGTCGGGGACCGACAGATGCGTCATCCCGGCGGGATGCGACGCCAGCGTCTCCGTCCCGCCCAGCGACACGGCCAGCTTGGCGATCTTGAGCGCGTCGAGGAATGCGAATGCCTCCTTCTCGCCACCCTTGAGGTAGAGCGAAAAGGTCGAGCCCGCGCCGGTGCAGTGGCGGCGGTATATATCGGCCTGCCGCTCGTCCGAGCCGCCGTCCAGGAAGCCGAGATATCCCACGCGCTCCACCTTGGGGTGATCGCGCAGCCAGGCGCAGACCTTGACCGCGTTCTCGCCCGCGCGGCTCATGCGCAGCTCCAGCGTTTCCAGCGAGCGCAGCAGCATCCAGGCGGTGTTGGGGTCGGTGATGGTGCCGATCGTGTTGCGCATCGAGCGGATCGTGTCGATGTGCGCCTTCGACCCCAGCAGGCCGCCCGCGACCAGGTCCGAATGCCCGCCGGCATATTTGGTCAGCGAGTAAACCACGATGTCGGCGCCATGCTTCAGCGGCTGCTGCCACAGCGGCCCCAGGAAGGTGTTGTCGATCGCGATCGGCGGCTGGTCGCGCCCCGCGAAGATCGCGTCGCGCGATGCGGCGACCGCCTCCACATCGACCAGCGCGTTGGTCGGGTTGGCGGGCGACTCGAGATAGATCAGCGCCACGTTGCCGGAGGACGCCTTGGACAGCACCGCGTCGATCTCCTCCCGCGTCGCCCCGGCGGGGAAGTCGAGCCAGTGAACCCCGAAGCGGCCCAGGACGCGCGCGATCAGCGTCTCGGTCGCCGCATAGAGCGGGCCGGAATGGACGATCGTGTCGCCCGGCTTCACCATCGCCAGGAACAGCGTCGCGATGGCCGACATGCCCGACGAAAAGGCGAGCGCGTCCTCGGCCTCCTCCCACACCGCCAGCCGGTCCTCCAGGATTTCCTGGTTGGGGCCGTTGAACCGCGAATAGACCAGCCCCTCCGCGCCGCCCGGGCGCTTGCCCGTCACGCCCTCGAAATGCCGCTTGCCCGCCGCCGCGTTGGGAAACACGAAGGTGGAGGTGAGGAAGATCGGGGGTTTCAGCGACCCTTCCGACAGCGCCGGGTCGTAGCCATGGCCCATCATCAGCGTCGAGGGCTTCAGCTTGCGGTCACCGATCGCCTTGGGCGTGTCGTCTTTCGGTGCCCCCGTCTTCTCTGGCGCCTCGACGCCGCTCATGTCGGCTTCGGTCTCGTTGGGCAGGTCAATCATGTCACTCTCCTTGCGATCTCCTTACCGCCTTTGCGCCCCCCACGCGAACGCCCGATGGGCAAGCGCGAGCATCGCACGATCCTGTTCGCGAGAATTTTGTGGGCGCAATCTTCTGACGTATTTGCGATCGGGCACGCAATTTGTTAGGCTCCGGGCCAGCCTCGTAGAAGGCTGAGGGAGAGAGCGATGCAGATCGATCGTTCGATCGAGGAATGTGGCTTCGGCCATCTATGCCTGTGCAGCGCGCTGGCGGTGTGCGCGGTCGTCGGGACGCTCGCGGTCCTGTTCTAGGACGGCGGTCCGATCAGGCTGATCTGCCGGCCATGGTCGGCCTCGCCCGCGTGCGTCGCGCGCCGGTAGCTGTAGAAGCGCGCAGCGTCGGCATAGGTGTCCAGCCCGAGCGCCTCGACCCGCGCGACGCCGGCGGCGGCGAGCCGGTGGGCGACATAGGCCTCCAGATCGAACCGGTGGTGGCCGGCGCGCGACTCCGTGAAGAACCGCTCGTCGGCGGGGTCGGCCTGCTCGAATCGAAGGCGGAACGTGTCATCCACCTCATAGCGCGCGCGCGCGATGCACGGGCCGATCGCGGCGACGACGCGCGCGCGGTCGGCGCCGCGCGCCTCCCTCGCGGCCAGCGTCGTGTCGGTGACGCCGGCCAGCGCGCCCTTCCACCCAGCGTGCGCGGCGCCGACGACGCCCGCACGGGGGTCCGCGAGCAGCACGGGCGCGCAGTCGGCGGTCAGGATGCCGAGCAGCACGCCCGGCCGGTCGGTGACCAGCGCGTCCGCGCGCGGCCGCTCGACGTCGGGCCAAGGCTCCGTCACCGTGACCACATCGGCGTCATGGACCTGATACACGCCAACCAGCGCCGCGCCCGGCAGCACGGTATCGGCGGCGCGATGGCGGTTCGCCAGCACGGCGGCCGGCTCGTCGGCGGAGCCGAGCCCGCAGTTCAGCCCCGCGACGAGACCGGTCGAGACGCCACCACGCCGGCCGAAAAAGCCGTGCGGCACCCCGGACAGGGCGCGGGCGGGGATGAGATCAAGGTCCACCATCATGTCCCCTCGTCACCCCGGCCTTAGCCCGGCAAGAAGGAGCGGGACGCCGGGTCAAGCCCGGGTGACGGGAGGGGGAGCCGCATCAGCCGATCCTCATCCTCATGGCTCCCCACCATGAACGAGTACCGCCCGACGTCCTCGAACCCGTACCGTTCATAGAACCGCCTCGCGCGGTCGTTCTCGACATAGACCGACAGCCACAGCGCCGTCGCTCCCCGCGCCCTGGCGGTGGCGATCGCCCAGTCCATCAGCGCGGGCGCGACGCCCGTGCCCTTGGCCGCGTCGGCAAGATAGAGCTGACGCAGTTCGACCGACGCCGCCGGCGCGCCGGGCAGCGCGGGCGGGCCCAGCGTGGCATAGCCCCCCGCCGCGCCGTCCTGTTCGGCCAAGCGGAACGCATAACCCGGGTCGCCCCGCGCCGCTGCCCCGCGCGCGGGCGTGAACTCGCGGAGGAACGCGGCGAGGTCGGCGGGGGCATAGAGATGCCCGAAGGTGACGGTGAACGACCGACGGAATAGCGCATCCAGCGTCGCGCCGTCCCCGGGAGTGGCATCGCGATAGCTCGTCACGCGAACGCCGCCGGCGCGGGCCATCCCGGCGCGGTGACGGCGAACGCCTTGAACAGCCGTCCCATCTCCACCACCAATCGCACGCGGTCGGCCGCGATCGCGTCCGCGCGGTCCGGGGTGCCGCGGGCGAGCGCGGCGGCGCGGGCGTCGATGCCCAGCTTCACCAGCCACTCGCCCTGCTCCACCGGCCCCCAGGCGCCCGCGCCGGCCGCCTGGGCCCCGGCCGCCCGCCTGGTGAATGGGAGATGCGCGGGCCGGTGCTGCTCGCCGGGCCGCTCGAACGGGTTGGCATAGGCGTGGCCGCGCACCGCCTGCAGCGTGTCGCCCAGCGCCGGGCCTTCATGACCATAGTCGAGCGCCAGCATCGCGCCGCCCTGCGCCACCAGCCGCCCCGCGAGACCGCGCATCAGCGTGGCGGCGGCGGGCGCGACCTCCAGGACCGCACCGGCCGGCGCGTCGCGCAGCGTGGGCGGGATTACCGCGTCGGGCACGGGCTTGCCCGCGACCGGCAGGAACAGCGTGTCCTGGCACGCGACCAGCCGCTCGCGCCAGCCGTCGGCGCCTCGGATCAGCTGACGGATCGGCAGCGCGTCGAAGAACTCGTTGGCGACGACGAGGAGCGGTCGGTCGGTCGGGAGGCTCGAAGGATCGTCGTGAAACGTCGCCGCTCCCACCCGCTCCGTCTGCAGCGCGCGCAGCACCGGGCTGGTCTCCACGACATGAACGGGCGGCGTCAGCCCCGCCTTCGCCATGGCGCGCAGCGCGTCGCTGGCGAGCGTGCCGCGGCCTGGCCCCAGCTCCACCCACGCCACGTCGGGCCGCCCCGCGCGATCCCACGCGTCCGCGCACCACAGCCCGACCAGCTCGCCGAACATCTGGCTGATCTCGGGCGCGGTGGTGAAGTCGCCCGCCACCCCCAGCGGGTCGCGCGTCGCGTAATAGTGCGCGTTCCCCGCCGCCATCCACTGCGAGACCGGCATCGGCCCCGCCAGCGTGATCGCGCGGGCGAGCCGATCGGCGAGCTCGGTCACGCGACGCTCTCGGTCCCCCAGGTCGGCTCGACCCGCTGTCGCCGCCCCGGCGCGGTCGCGACCAGATACGCGCCACCCAGCAGCATGGGCAGGCAGAGCAGCTGCCCCATGTGCAGCCCCGGCGTGCCCAGGATGCGGCTGGCCGCGTATTGGCTGTCGGGCTCGCGGAAGAACTCCACGACATACCGGCACGCGCCATAGCCGAGCAGGAACAGGCCCACGAGCCGGCCCGGCTGGTAGCGGGCGGACGTCCGCCAGAAGGCGAACCACAGCACCGCGAACAGCAGCACGCCCTCCAGCCCCGCCTCGTACAGCTGCGACGGGTGCCGCGCCGGCTCGGTGAGCGGGAACACGACGGTGCGCTCGAACACCACCGCCCAGGGCACGTCCGTCGGCCGCCCCCACAGCTCCCCGTTCACGAAATTGGCGAGCCGGCCGAAGAACAGCCCGAACGGCACGACGCACGCGACATAATCGTGGATGCGCAGCCAGTTCAGCCCGTGCTTCCTCGCGAACAGGATCAATCCCAGCGACGTGCCGATCACCCCGCCGTGGAAGCTCATGCCACCGTCCCACAGCCGCAGGATCGACAGGGGATGGAGCAGCATCTGCGGCCCGTAGAACAGCACATAGCCCAGCCGCCCACCCAGGATGATCCCCAGCGTGGCGTAGAACACCAGGTCGTCCGCGTGCCGCCGGGCCATCGGCGCCCCCGGCTGGGCGAGCAGCTTCAGGAGGTACCACCAGCCGACGACGATCCCGGCGATGTACGCCAGGCTGTACCATCGGAGCGTGAAGAAGCCGATCGAGAACACGTCGGGGTGCAGCCCCAGGTCGGCGAAGCGGATATGGCCGGCGGGGTCGCCGACAGCCGCGAGCAGGTGCAGGATCAAGGCTTTCCCCCAGGCATTCGCGTCTGCATAAGGTCCGAAAACGACAAGACCAAGTGGAGACAGCGATGCCCAGTGCCCTGGACCAGCGGATGTTCGCCGCGCTTGCCCGGTTGACGGGCGAGGGCGGGCCGCTGCCGCTGGCGACGACCACCCGGTTCGGCGTCGAGCTGCCGGTGATCGCCAGCGCGCCGCCCAGCATCGCGCATTACATGGCGCACCACGCGGCCGAGCACGCCGACAAGCCGTTCCTGGTCGCCGGCGACGAGCGGCTGACCTTCGCGCAGGTCCACCGCATCGCGACGGGCGTGGCGCACGGCCTGGTCGCGCGCGGCGTCGGGCGGGGCGACCGGGTCGGGATCGCGATGCGCACCTCGCCCGCGTGGATCGCCCCCTATATGGGCGGGGTGATCGCGGGCTACGAGATGGCGCGCGCGCTCGGCGTGGCGGCGATGTTCGTCGAGCGGCCGCAGGGCACGTTCGAGCTCAGGCGCGGCTTCGCGCTCGAGCCGGGGCAGAAGGTGC
>CAXTWJ010000004.1:383-2297 GCA_964247925.1 uncultured Sphingomonas sp. | reverse complement strand
GTCCAGTGCAGCCTGATCGTCGCCGACGGCCCGCGCGCCACGCGGCTGCGCGCGGTGGCCGGGCTGCCCGACCTGATCGAGCTCGACGACACGCGCCCGCTCGCCGAGGCGGTCGCGCCGCTCATGGGCGAAGCCGGCGACTTGCCCGAGCTCGGACCCGCGGATTGGGCGACGATCCTGTTCACGTCCGGCTCGACCGGTCAGGCCAGAGGCGCGATCTCGACGCACGGCGCGGTGCTGCAGGGCGTGCTCAACTTTCTGGCGCAGGTGATGGTGATGCTGGGGCTGGCGACGGAGGACGGCAACGCGCCCACGCTCCAGCCCGCCACGCTCCTCAACGTGCCGCTGTTCCACGTCACCGCCGAAATACCCGTGTTCCTGCAGAGCTTCGCCATGGGCCGCAAGCTGGTGCTGATGCCCAAATGGGACGCGGAGGAAGCGATGCGCCTCATCCAGGCGGAGCAGGTCACCTATTTCGTCGGCGTGCCGCTGATGAGCTACGAGATCCTCAGTCACCCGCGCCGGCACGATTACGACCTGTCCACCGTCACCGACTTCGCCGCCGGCGGCGCGCCGCGCCCGGCCGAGCACGTCAAGCGATTGAACGACGAGATGGGCGGGTCGGCGCCGCTGATCGGCTATGGCCTGACCGAGACCAACGCGGTCGGCACGGGCAACTGGCGCTCCAACTATCTCGCCAAGCCCAACTCCGCCGGGCTGGCGTCGCGCCCGCTCGTCGATCTCGCGATCCTCGACGATGCCGGAAGGCCGGTGGCGCAGGGTGAGCGCGGCGAGGTCGGCATCCGCTCGGTCTGCAATTTCACCGAGTACTGGGGCCGACCCGACGCGACGGCGGCGGCGTTCACGGCGGACGGCTATTTCCGGACCGGCGACATCGGCTATCTGGACGAGGACGATTACCTGTTCATCGTCGATCGCAAGAAGGACATCATCATCCGCGGCGGCGAGAACATCAGCTGCCAGGAGGTGGAGGGCGCGCTCTACGAGCATGGGGGCGTCGCCGAGGCGGCGGTGTTCGGCCTCCCCGACGAGCGGCTGGGCGAGGTGCCGGGCGCGGTGGTGTTCCCCGCGGGAGACGTGGACGAGGCCACCCTGCGCGCGTTCCTCCACGAGCACATCGCCGCGTTCAAGGTGCCGTGCCGCATCTGGATCTCCGCGGTCGCGCTGCCCCGGCTGGGGACGGAGAAGATCGACAAGGTGGGGCTGCGCAACCAGTATCGCTCGATCTGGGCGGGGGAGCAGCGTTGATTCCCTCTCCCCTGAAGGGGAGACGGAAGGATGACGCCGCTGCATAGCCCCGCTAACACCACCCCATGACCATCGACCGCCGCACCCTCCTCGTCTCGGGCGGCGTCGGCGTCGGGCTGGTGGTCGGCTGGGCGGCGTGGCCGCGCCGTTACAAGCCCAATCTCGTCGCCGGCCCGGGCGAGACGGTGGTCGGGGCGTGGCTCAAGATCGGCGCGGACGGCCATGTCACCGTCGCGATCCCGCAGGCCGAGCACGGGCAGGGCGTCCTGACCGCGCTGGCGCAGGTCGTCGCCGACGAGCTGGGCGCCGACTGGCGCACGGTGGGCGTCGAGCCGGCGCCGCTCAACCCGCTCTACGCCAATCCGATCGCGCTCGCCGAGCTGACCGAGACCGCGCCCGCGCCCTTCACCCACGCGCCGATGCTGACCGGCGGCTCTTCCTCCGTCCGCCAGTGGGAGGAGGAGTGCCGCCGCGCGGGCGCCGGCGCGCGCGTTCTGCTGTGCCAGGCGGCGGGGCGGCGCTGGGGCGTGGACTGGACCGCGTGCGGGATGGACGCCGGCTTCGTCTCGCATGGCAAGCAGCGCCGCCCCGTAGCCCCCCTGGCCGCGGGCGCCGCGGGGGGGGGGCGGGCCGCGCCGCGGGCAC
>CAXTWJ010000004.1:0-373 GCA_964247925.1 uncultured Sphingomonas sp. | reverse complement strand
GCCCCCCCCCCCCCGCGACCACGCGCGGGGCCGCCCAGCGCGCGCGCGATGCCATGCGCCCGCGCGTCCAGACGCACGGGCGCACGATCGATGACGCCGGCATCGCGCGCGACCTCGACGCGGCGCTGAAGCGGCCGGGCACGCGCATGGCGACGGTCGGCAAGCCCGACGACCTGCTCGGCGGCGGCGGACTGGTGACCGCGCGCTATGACGTCCGCGCCGCCTTGCCCGCCCCGATCGAAACGCCCAGCGCCACCGCCAGCTGGCGCGAGGGCCGCCTCGAGCTGGGGCTCGCCACGCTGGCCCCCGACCTCGCCCGCGCGGCGGCGGCGCGGGCGGCGGGGTTGGCCGAGGATGCGGTCACCGTGCATCC
>CAXTWJ010000003.1:0-31188 GCA_964247925.1 uncultured Sphingomonas sp. | reverse complement strand
CGCCCCGCGAAGGCCACCTCGGGCACGACCGCGTCGGGCAGATGCTGCAAGCCGGGCGCGGATTTCAGGAACGCGATCGGCCCCGCGAACAGTTTGCGCGCGACCTCGATGCTTTCGTCGCTCACGTCGTCTTGACCACCGGCGTCTTCAGCTGCGGGTGCCGCGAATAGAGCAGCTTCTGCTGCCCGATCGAGATCAGGTTCGACGCGACATAGTAAAGCTGCAGCCCGGCCGCGAGCGGGGCGAAGATGAACATCATCACCCACGGCATCAGCCCCATGACCTGCTGTGTCGCGGGGTCGCCCTGCGCCGGGTTCATGCGGAACTGCAGCCACATGGTGCCGCCGAGCAGGATCGCGAGCACGCCCAGATGCAGGAAGCCGGGCGGCTGGAAGGGCAGGAGGCCGAACAGGTTGACCGGCGTCAGCGGGTCGGGCGCGGACAGGTCTCTGATCCACGCCGCGAACGGCTGATGCCGCATCTCGATCGTCAGCATCAGCACCTTGTAGAGCGCATAGAAGATCGGGATCTGCAGGAACGTCGGCAGGCAGCCGGCGAGCGGGTTGACGCCCTCCGTCTTGTACAATGCCATCACCTCGCGCTGCATCCGCTCCTTGTCGTCCTTGTGGCGCTCCTGCAGCTCCTTCATCTTGGGCTGGACGACGCGCATCTTCGCCATGGAGGCGAACTGCCGCTGCGCGATCGGAAACATCAGCAGGCGGATGGTGATCGTCAGCAGCACGATCGCGAGCCCGAAATTGCCCACGTGCCGGAACAGCCAGTCGAGATAATAGAAGATCGGCTTCTCCACCATGCGGAACCAGCCCCAGTCGATGGCATAGTCCAGCTGCGGAATACCCGCGTCGGTGTAACGGTCGAGCAGCCCCGTCTCCTTGGCGCCCGCGAACAGCCGCGTGGTGGTGGTGGTGACCTGGCCCGGCGCCAGGCTCTGCGCGGGCAGGGCATAGTCGGCCTGAAAGGTCTGGTTCGCGCCGGCGCGGAACTGGCCGGCGAACGTGCGGCCCTGTTGCGGGATCAGCGCGGTCAGCCAGTATTTGTCGGTGAAGCCCAGCCAGCCGGTCGGCGTGCTGAACTGCGTCGGCGTGTCCGCCAGATCCTTGTAGTTGGGATTGTAATGCGCCGATCCATTACCGACCCACATCGGGCCGGAATGGATGGTCTTGTAGTCGGGATCCTTCGACTGGCCGCGGTTGACGAGGCCATAGGGGGCGACCGGCACCGCCGTCGCGCCGGCGTTCTGCACCGTCTGCGTGATGGTAAAGAGATAGTCGTCGTCCACCGCCATCGCGATCCGGAACCGCTGGCCGGTCGCGTTCGCCGCGTCCAGCGTCACCGGGTGCCCGGGGGAGAGCAGCGGCGACGACGCCTTCCACACGGTCGTGGCGGCGGGCGGGTGCAGCCCGTCATCACGCCAGCCGAGCTGCGCGAAATACGCTTCCGGCGCACCGGCGGGGGAGAACAGCCGGATGGGCGGCGAGTCCTTGGCGATCGTCTCGCGATGACGCTTGAGCACCAGGTCGTCCAGCCGCGCACCGGCGAGGTTGATCGAGCCCGACAGCGCGGGCGTGTCGATGCGGACGCGGGGGCTGGACGCCAGCACGGCTTCGCGAGAGCGCGTCGCGGCGGGGCCGTCGGCGGTCGGATCGGCGGCGGGGTTCGCCCGCGGCGTCGCCCGGCCCTCGACCACCCTGGTGACCGGCGGGTTGGCGGGCGGGAAGAAGTGCCGCTGCAGGGCGCCCCAGCCCAGCAGGATGGCCGCCGCGATCAGCGCGAAGGCAATGAAATTGCGACGGTCTTCGGTCAACACGGCCTCGTGGGGATCATGGGACGGGATCGGGACCGAATTTGCCCCAGGGATGGCACCGGGCGATCCGCTTCACCGCCAGCCACCCGCCCTTCGCCGCCCCATAGCGGCGAAGCGCGGTGATTGCATAGGCGGAACAGCTGGGATCAAACCGGCAGGATGGCGGCATGACCGCCGACGGCCCGACCTGCCACCCGCGAACAAGCAAGATGAGGAGGCGAGTCAGCACCCTTTTCCGCCACCCCGGCCGAAGAGCCGCGATCCCGCTGCTTCGTCCCGCGGAAAAGCGGGACCCGGGCTGAAGAGGGAAGGGCGACACATCACCGACCGACCCTGCCCAGTGCCTTGCCCAGCTCGGCCCGCAACAGCGCGAAATCGCGTTCCACCCCGCCGGCGCGCCCGATCAGCACGTGGTCCGCACCACGCACGCCGCGTTCGGGCAGCAGCTCGCGGGACAGCGCCCGCAGCCGGCGCTTCATCCGATTGCGGACGACGGCGTTGCCGATCTTCTTGGTGATGGTGAAGCCGATGCGCATCGCGGCACTACCATCGTCGCGGGGTCGGACCAGCAGCACGAAGCCCGGCATCGGCGCCCGCCGCCCCGCATTCGCCGCCAGGAAGTCCTTACGGCGGGTAAGTGTCGTTAAGCCGACAGCTTCTTGCGGCCCCGCGCCCGGCGCGCCCGGATCACCGCCCGGCCGCCCACCGTCGCCATGCGCGAGCGGAAGCCGTGGCGGCGTGCCCGCACCAGGTTGCTCGGCTGAAAGGTGCGCTTCATCGCTCATTCCCGATTCAAACAAGAAAATGGCCGCCCCGGGGACGGCCTCATGCCCGGCGCGCATAGGCGAGGGGTGGGGTGAAGTCAACGCGAACGCTGCTGCTCGAGCGCGCGCCGCCGGAGCGCGCTGCCCCGTCGCATCACCCGATCCGACACCGCGCCCAGCTTCGGCCAGCGCCGCTTCAGCCGCGCCCAGCGCACCCGCGCCCAGTGCGAGTTGCGCAGGATCAGCACCAACCCGCCCGCGAATAGGAACACGCCCCCCGGCCCAGGCAGCGCGCCGACGACCGGCGCCGCCGCCACCAGAAGCACGCCGATGATGAGCTGCGCCATGCGCGAGATGGGATGCCGGGCCATGGGGCATGATCTGGGGCAGGTGTCTTGCTGATGCAAGGCGCCTCACCTCGTCACCCGGCCTTGAGCCGGGGTCTCGCTGCCCTTGCGCGGTGGAAAGAAAGCGGGACTCCGGCTCAAGGCCGGAGTGCCGAAGGTGAACATGGCCCATTCAGCACGCCCGAAATCTCGGTAAGACAGTCGTCGGGGGGATTGCATGGCAGCCATCGTATCGACCGTGGCGTATCTGGGGCTGGAGGCGCGCGGCGTGGAAGTGCAGGTGCAGCTCATCCCCGGGCTGCCCGCGTTCACCATTGTCGGGCTGGGCGACAAGGCGGTGCGCGAGAGCCTGGAGCGGGTGCGCGGCGCGATGGCCGCCATGGGCTTGGCGCTGCCGCCCAAGCGGATCGCGGTGAACCTGTCGCCCGCCGACCTGCCCAAGGAAGGGTCGCATTTCGACCTGCCGATCGCGATGGCGTTGCTGGGCGCGATGGGCGTGGTCGATGTGGAGGCGCTGGCGGACTTCGTCGTCGTGGGCGAGCTCGGCCTCGACGCGCGGATCGCGCCGTCGCCGGGCGTGCTGCTCGCGGCGCTGCACGCGGGCGAGGCGGGCCAGGGGCGGCTCTGCCCCGCCGCGCAGGGGGCGGAGGCCGCCAGGGCCGGCACGGTCGAGGTCGTGGCGCCGCCCGACCTGCTGTCGCTGCTCAATCACCTGAAGGGCCAGGGGTTGCTGGGCGCCCCCGAGCCGGGCGAGGCGGAACACGCCGCGCATGGCCCCGACCTGAAACAGGTAAAGGGGCAGGAGACGGCCAAGCGCGCGCTGGAGATCGCCGCCAGCGGCGGCCACAACCTGCTGCGGTTCGGTAAGGCTACACCGAGGAGAGGTGTCGGGTGGAAACGGTCGTATACATTCGGTGGTCGAGCTCGGAGCAGGGCAAGGGCAGCAGCCTCGAGCGTCAGCGCGATGACTGCGCCCGGCACGCGGCTCGGAAGAACTGGCACGTCGCCGCTGAGCTCATCGACGAGGGGGTGTCCGCCTTCAAGGGCCGCCATGCGCTCGTAGGCGAACTCGGCCGCTTCGTGCGCGACGTCGAGGCGGGCGTCTACCCCGATGGCGTGAGGCTGCTCACGGAGAAGCTGGACCGGCTCTCGCGCGAGCACGCGAAGAAGGTCTTCGCTTGGATGCTGCACATCACCGAGCTGGGCGTGACGATCGCGACCGTGGAAGGCGATCGCCACTACGACCGCGACAACCTCGACATGGCGGCGATCATCGAGGTGGTCGTGAAGGCGCAGCTCGCGAACGAGGAGTCGGAGAAGAAGGCGTCGCGGCTCAGTGCGGCCTGGGCGGCCAAGCGCGGGCGGCTGAAGCGGGGAGAGCGGGTGGTGCTCACCAGGCGGGCGCCGGCGTGGCTCGCGGTCGAGGGGGACCCGCCCGCCTTCGTCGCGATCCCGGAACGAGCGGCGATCGTCAGGCGCATCTTCGAGGACACGGTCGCCGGGCTCGGCAAGCACCACATCGCCCGCGACCTGAACCTCGAGGGCATCGGCACCTTCGGGCGCGCCTCCGGCTGGCACGGCTCGTACGTCCAGAAGATCCTGAACAGCCCGGCGGTGCTCGGCGAGTTCCAGCCCGGGCAGAAGCCGCGCGGGGAGAAGCGGCGACCGGCCGGCGACGTCGTGGCCGACTACTATCCCCGGATCATCGAGCCCGATCTCCACGCCAACGCGATGCGCAGCATGGCGGGTCGTCAGCGGACGAGGTCCGGGCGCGGGCGCCGGCTCGTCAACCTCTTCGCGGGCCTGGCGAGGTGCCGCTCGTGCTCGTCGAAGATGACCTTCAGGGGCAAGGGGCTGCATCCCCGAGCGGACGGATCCTGGGTCAACGAGGACTACCTGATCTGCGACAGCTACCAGCGCGGTCGCGGCTGCGACAATCGCCATCACTTCAACTACGGCGTCTGGGAGGGCGGCGTCCTCGACGCGATCCTGCTCGACGCCCTGGAGGACCGGCATTTCGCCTCGCCCGAGGGGGTGCGGGCGCTCGAGGTCGAGCTGGCGGAGGTCGAGCGACGGCGGGCCGCCGACCAGTCGCGCTGCGACGTCGCGCTCGCGCTGCTCGTGGAGACGAACCGGCCCGAGGTGAAGTCGATGTGGGCGGACCTCGTGACGAAGCTCGACGCGCACGCCGCGGTCGTTCGGGACCTGAGGGCAAGGATAGTCGAGGCCCGCGGGGCGGTCTCGCCCGAGGAGCACCGGCGCAGGATCTTCGCGCTGCGGCACACCCTCGACGACGAGGACGAGCAGGTCCGCTTCCGGACCCGTTCCCGCATCATGGAGGCCGTCCACGAGCTGGTGGGAGAGATGTGGTTCTCGCAGCACCCGCTTGGCGTGACGATGACCACGAGGAACGGAGCGGAAGTGGCGGTCGCGTGGGAGGAGTGGGGCGAGCAGAAGGGCACCAGCTGGTCCGCTTGGTTCCCGGACGAAGGGCAGGGCTGATCGCGGCCGGCTCGCGACGTTCTGCTACAGGACGGGCGGGGGGAACGACGGGTCCGTTCCGAGTACCGCCATTGCGGCGGCGTTCACCGTTCCCGCCCTCGCTTCTCCAGAACCGCCTGCAGGGTCTGGGCGGTGTCGAGCGTGTCCTTGCCGATTAGGGTGGCCACTCGACGCTCGCGCAGCGCCATGTCGAGGCCGGCGGCGATGAGGCCGCTCAACTTCGGACTGTCCGCCGCTTTCGCGAGGAGGGCGGCCGCCTGCGCCTTGATTCCGCTCGCACGCGGCGCGGTCATGGCTGCGTCGTCACTCGCTTCCTGGCCCGGCACGGTACGCTTCGCGGACGTGCCCACGACCGCGTCGCGGCGTCCGATCGCCTCGCTGGCGACGAATGCGCACCCCGTCTCGTCGATGACTCGCCCGCTCCGGACGGCTTCGTTGGCCAACGAGCGGGCGTGGAGGTGGAGCTGTTCGAGTTCGTCGGGCCTGGTGCAGTCGGAAGCGGCGACGACGCGGACGCCGGAGCCGAGCCGCGCCTTGATTTGGACCACCGCGCGCCAGTCCTCGACCGCCTTGAGGCCGGGCATCGTCTCGAAGTTGTGACGCGCGAAGGTGGCCAGCCAGCGGTTGTAGGCCTTCACGGCGTACTCGCTGCCCGAGACGATCTCGATCGGGTTATCGCGGAGGTCCGGCCGACGCTCGCGCTGCCGATCTGATCGCCTTGCACGTTCAACTGCTTGTTATACCCTCGATTGTAAGCGTCGAGGGAGAGCAGCGCCGCCTCGAGCCTATTAGGCATCGTCGTTCTCCAAGAAGCTGAATTTGCCGAAGCGTTCGGGGTCGGGACCGTCGTTGGATCCAACGCCGCCGTTGAACCTGCCATCGAAATCGATCAGCCAAGGCAGTCGCCTCGGGATCTCGCGCGTTAGTGGCTTACCGGTCAGGGTGAGATAGATCCGCCTGACCCGGTATCCTTTGTCGAAGGGCTTGGTCCCGTCGACGACGTGGACGCTCTTGGGATCGCGTTCGTCGTCGAACATGACGAGATCAGGGTAGTGTCCGGGCAGAAATTCGTTGCGCTTGGTCTTGGCGTCATACGCCATCGCGTCGGCGTGGTAGCAGCAGACGAACTCGGGTTCGCTTCGCTGGGTGAGGAGCGCGTACAGCGTCCTCCCGTCCGGCAGGTCGACGGCCGCAGCCTCCGATCGTTCGCTCGTGCCGCAGGTCGGACCGGCGAGGCTCTGGTGGCAGTCGACCCGGAAGCCGTTGACCGCGCGCCCGGTGACAATGCCCTTGGGCGTGTCGACTTCGACCACGTAGGCGTAGCGGCGCAGCACGCCCCTGGGCGTGCTGTCCTTCCTGTCCTGGGCGGTCTGGCCGCCGGCGATGCTGGTCGCGACGTCGCAGCCGGCGAGCCCAGTCGCGAGGGCGGCGAGGACCAGCGCGAGGGCGAGGCTTGCGGGTTGGAGGCGGAGGTGCTTGGCCATGCGATCAGGGGTAACGACCGGACTGGGTCGCGATAATCATCCCACCAGCAGCAAGTTAGCGTGCTGCCAGAGCAGCTTGGCCTTGAGGCGCCGGACAGCGCTTCTACGGACTCGGCTAGACCGCCGCCGAGCGAGTGACAGGTGCCCATGACCGCTCGTCCGCGTTCTTCGATCGGCGCGCAGATGCCGGATTGATCAATGCGCCGCCGCTGTCCTACCGTGGCCGCGGGGGGCGCATGGCCGGCCCGGGGGGGGGGGACCCGCCCAACAGCGCCCCCCCCGCCCCCCCGCACGGCGGCCGCCGCCGGCGGCTGAGCACGCCGCGGCGCCGTTGGGGGGGACGAACGGGAGGACGAGGAGGACGGTGGTCGGGGGCGCAGCGGCGATGCTGGCGGCGTGCGGGAGCGGGGGTGCGGCATCGGGGCAGCCGCAGGCCGTGCAGGGCGACACGGCGAAGCTGGACGTCGCGGGGCTGCGGCCCGGTACGCCGGCAGCGGAAGCGAAGGCCGGCCTCGAGCGGCAGGGCTGGAGGGTGGATACCGAACCGGGTCAGGACTGGACCGCGGCGGTCGAGGCCGAGTCCCGCAGACAGCGTGGCGGGTCCACGACCGACCTGCCACGCCGAGGGGTCGGCGCTCTGGACGCCGTCAAGGGCGACGAGAGGATGCGGGTCGAGATGAGACCGACGCCGGCGGGATCGATCGTCAGCTCGATCAGGTACGAGGCGCCGATGGGCGGTCGCGACCCCGAACAGGTCCGAGCGCAGATGACGCGGCGATACGGCACCCCGACCTACTCGCAGGCGGGGCCGAGCGTGGAGATGGGGTGGTGCACCGGCGGCGAGCGATGCCGGAGCTTCAACGGCGCGAGGAACGCCAGTCTCGGCGTGACCGACGACGTCTACGGCCGGCTCCGCATCGTCTTCCTGGAGGGATCGGTCGCCGAGTACGGCTGGCAGGGCAGGCTGAAGGCGGCGGTCGGGGGCGCCGCACCTGCCAGGTCGTCCTTCTGACCGGTCGCCGGCCCCCGTCGGGCCGGGGCCATGCCCAGCGGAGCGCGCGGTCTGCCGCTGGAGCATGGTTCCGGAAGCGCCTATGCTTCCGTTCGAGGGGCGGAGGGCGAGTGCATGGAGTTGAACGAGCTCTGGGACGACCCGGAGGAGATCAGCGGTCCGAGCGGGCGCCTGTACTATCGGCGAGCGGTCCTGACCTGGTCCGTTCCGCGGCTCTGGCGCGCCGACGAGCCCGAGTTCGACGTGCCGCCGAGCTGGCGAGGGCGGGGAGGCGTCTACGTCTTCATCAGATCGCACTGGCGGCAGGCGGAGGACATGCGCTTCGCCTACGTCGGCAAGGCGATCGACTTCGGCCGTAGGCTGACCAGCGCGCACGACCACTTCGACATCGTCGAGAGGCGTGGCGACACCGCCGTGTCCTGCGGCCGCGTGGCTTTCGAGGGCGTCCGCTCGCATCCCGGTCACCTTCTCGAGATCGAGGACGTCCTGAAGTTCTGTCTGCACGAGCGGCTCGAGAACAAGCAGGGCTTCGAGAGCCTTCCCGGGTTCAGGAAGAGCCAGCCGCGGGCGATGACGCCCTGGGTGATCCGCAACCGCGGCTTCCGGTTCCAGGGCAGGATGCCGCGTCGGATCGTGTACCCGTCGATCGCGGTGGAATACTGAGCCGACGATGCGTCCACCTCGGCCCTTGCTCCGCGACCTGCCCGGTGAGGACGGACGGCCCGGACCTCGCCGTCCATGTGGCGTCGTGGCATGCGTCTCCGCCGCGCGGTCCTCGAGGGTCGACGACTGATGCCGCTCGGCACGCGGCACGACGAGGTCGGCATCCTGAACGAACGCGCCGGTCGCTACTTCCTGCGCCTCGACGGCGGCGGCGAGTGGCGTCTGGAGCTCGGCCTCTTCATGTTGCGGCGGGGCAGGCGCCTTGCCGGTCGCCGGGTCCGTCTGACCGGCGTGCGAGACGGCTACGACCTCCTGGCCGTGAAGCGGCTGGAGGAGTTCTGACGTCGTCGGAGGCGCCGAACGGCGTCCGTGCGATGGAGCCGTCACTTCGACGACCCTTCGTGTCGGAGCGCGCGCATGAATCCCTTCCTCGACCTCGAGAAGGTGATCGGGATGACATGGTGGTTCTGGGCGCCGGCCGACGGATCGGGCAGGACATCGGACCTCGCGCTCGGGCGTACGGCTCGGCGGGCGGCGTCTGCGGGTCGTTCGCTTCTAGAGCCCCTGAACGACAGGACGGAACATCAGGTTCTTGAACGCGGGCACGGCGGCCTCGAGCGTGCGGCGCAGCGCATCGCTGACGACCACGTTGCGGCCGAGCACCTGCCGGCCTGTCGCCACGGACGCGAAGCTCAGCTGCCGCATGATGTGCAGCGAAGGGTCGATGTCGTCGCGCAGCCGCGGGTGCCTGATCGCGGACAGCTGGGCCGGGTACGGCCCGCTCGGCCCGGTATAGGCGACCACCGAGTTGGCGACGTCGACCAGCGGCAGGTTGCGGACCACGTCGACGAACGACCACTCGCCCGGCACCGGCTCGCCATCCGATCCCAGCAACGCCGCCGGCTTGTGCACGATGCCTTCGGCATCGGCGGCCAGGATGGCCTCGAGCAGCCGCCGGCCCATCACGTACATGCCGCGGAACCCGTAGAGGTCGGGCATCCGCACCTTGCCACCGGGCGCGGCGAACACGATCCGCGATCCTGCCGCGACCCGCTCCAGCCCGCCGCCCTGACCGAACGCCGGAAGGCCGTTGCCCGGATCGTCGATCCACTCCTTGTCCGGCAGCTTGACCTCCAGCGCGTCGTCGAACCGCCAGTAGCGATCGTCCTGCAGCTGCGGCTGCTGCGCCAGTCGCTCATAGTCGGCCGCGTCCTGCGGCATCCACGGCGGCGAGGGTGGCATCATGAGCACCGTCTCGTTCTCGGCTATGTCCGGCGGGATCTGCGGCTCGTAGGCAGGCGGGAGCAGACCCTGCCCGGGCACCATGATCCGGCGACTCGGCATGCGGCTCACGGTCGGTCTCCTTCCAGACAGGTCATGGATTGGTGGCCCGCGCTGCGACCCGCCCAGCCGACCCTCTTCCGGGCCGACTACGCGGTCAGCAACTCCCGGTCAGCAGACTTGTCCTGTCGCCAACACAGGTCAACCGGAATCCCCTTCCGGTTCGCGTCATCGGCGGCGGCCGATCGCGGCTAACCGCGGACTGCTCCGATCGCTGACCAGCGGTGACGAGCCGTCGTTCGCTGAGAGCGGCCGACATACCGCGCCATGCGCTTCGCCTGCGCGACACCGACGAGGCGCTTCGCGGGACCGCCGCCGAGATCCTCTCCGCGATATTCGACGGCCCGAGACTCGATCGGGAGGTGCACAACCTGGTCGCGAGATCGAGCGCGACCCATGGTGGTCCGCCCGAGCATCGTGCGCTGGCGGACGTTGCGGTCGAGCACGCCAGGTGGTCGCGCGTCCGGGATGCCGCTCGTGCGATGGTGAGTGCCGGCACTTGACCGAATCCACAAGTCGCGGCGTCGCTGACGGCTGCAGTGAGTGCGAGCCCTGATGTATGGAGCATGAAGGCGGCACGAATCGATGCTGCAAATGGGCGAGGACTGCTTGGCTGCGGGTGATCATCACGAACTGAAGCGCCACCTCCAGGACTGTCTCGGAGACGGGCTGGCTATCGTCGTCGGCTCCGGGCTATCCTGCGCGGAAGGCATCCCCGGCATGTCCGGTCTCGCGGCGCACCTCATCGACGACGTTCCGCGTCACCATCGAGCGGAGGACGCGCACGACTGGAAGGCGATCGCCGATCTGATCGTGCTTCGCAGGGATCTGGAGACGGCGCTGCTCGAACGTCCGCCCGGACCCGAGCTCGAGAACGTCATCGTCGCATCGACCGCCCGCCTGATCGCGGCGTACGAGACGGCTGCGGTTGCCGAGGTCTTCGCCGGACGCAGAACGCTGAGACTGACTCGCCTGATGCCGCATCTGCTGAAGCCGGAGGCCGGAATCCCGATCGTCACCACCAACTACGATCGTCTGATCGAGATCGCGGTGGAGGAAGCCGGGCTCGGGGTCGACACGATGTTCGTCGGCGGGTTCGCGGGGCGTGTTGACGAACCCGAGGCGCGGATGGGCCTGTGCCGCGAGGTCCGGATGGTCAGGGGGCGGGCGCAGCTCGGCTTTCGGCCGCGCGCCGTCGTCTCCAAGCCCCATGGCAGCCTCGACTGGTACCACCGCCATGGCGCGCCGGTGAGGTACGCGGGTGAACTTTCCGGGGTGCCGCGGCTGATCGTGCCGCCAGGCAGGAACAAGTACAGGACCGGCTACGATCAGCCGTTCGACCGCCAGCGCGAGCGGGCCAATCACGCGATCGACAACGCGGCGAGGCTGCTGATACTCGGCTACGGGTTCGCGGACGTGCACCTGGAGACGCATCTGGCGCCCGCGCTTCGAGGTGGCAGGCCCGCGCTGGTGCTCACCTGGTCGCTCTCCGACAACGCGCGCTCGATCGCGACGGCATGCCCGGCCGTCACCGCCATCGAACGCGTCGACGACGTCACGATCCGGGTGTTCAGGGGAGGTGCGGCGCAGGAGCTGGCTGCGCCCCCGATCTGGGATCTCGCCAGCTTCATCGAGGAGGTGCTCGAACCATGACGGCCGCTCTGCAGTTCGACGACGCCCACCAGATCGGCCGGGTCGCCGGCGTGGACACCAGCCGCGTCGTCGTCGATGTGACGAACCCCGTCCTGCTGACCCGCACCGGGATCGGCAGCCTCGTCGCAGTGCGGGGCGCCACGGAGCGCGAGTTCCTCATCGCCATAGTCGAACGCGTGACGCGGTCGATGAAGGAGGGGCTCGTCGACCCCGGCGACGGTGGCGACGAGATGCTCCTCGAGGTGACGCCGAACGACCTGCTGCGCGGCGCCATGATCGGCACCTACCGCACGGTGGACGGGGCGAGGACGAACGTCTTCAAGCGAGGAGCGGACAGCTTCCCGCAGATCGACCGCGCCTGCTACGTCGTGGAGGGGGCGAACCTGCAGCGCTTCATGGGGATCCTCGGCAACGATCTGGCCGAGGAGGAGCGGCTGAAGCTGGGCGTCTTCGTCGCGGATCGGAACGCGGAGGCGATCGCCAGCGGCGACCGCTTCTTCCAGCGGCACGCTGCGATCCTCGGAAGCACGGGATCGGGCAAGAGTTGGACGGTGGCGCTGATCCTGGAGAGAGCCGCCAAGCTGAAGCACCCGAACGTGATCGTCTTCGACATGCACGGGGAGTACGCGCCGCTGGCCGATCGCTCTCGCGGCGGCATGGCGACGCGTCTGCGGGTCGCGGGTTCCGGCGACCTGACGACACCCGGTCCGGACGCGCTGTTCCTGCCGTACTGGCTCCTGAACCGGGACGAGATGCTGTCGATGATCCTGGACCGGTCGGACGCGAACGCGCCGAACCAGGCATCGCGCTTCACGACCCACATCCGCACGCTGAAGCGCAGGACGCTGGTCGAGGTGGGGGAGGCAGCGACTGCGGAGACCTTCACGGTCGACTCGCCGATCCCCTACGACATGGGAGCGCTGCTCGACCTCCTCAGGACGGACAACACCCAGAAGGGCGTCGGGAAGACCGGACCGGTGAAGGGGGAGTGGGAGGACAAGCTGACGCGCTTCGTCTCGCGTCTCGAGGCCAAGCTCGAGGATCGGCGGTACGGCTTCATGTTCCAGCCCCCTCCTGCCGCGGGCGACTACGACTGGCTCGCTCGACAGGTGATGACGCTGCTCTCCGCGGACGGCCCCGCCGGCATCAAGATAGTCGACTTCTCCGAGGTCCCCGCGGACGTCCTGCCGGTGGTGACCGGCACGCTCGCTCGTCTCCTCTACGACGTCCAGTTCTGGACCCGCTCGGAGGACCGCACCCCAGTCACGCTGCTTTGCGACGAGGCGCACCTCTACCTGCCCGTGCGCGACGACGCCGATGCGGTGCAGCGTCAGGCGCTCGGTGCGTTCGAGCGGATCGCCAAGGAGGGGCGCAAGTACGGCTTCTCGCTCCTGGTCGTCAGCCAGAGGCCGTCCGACGTGAGCCGGACGATCCTGAGTCAGTGCAACAATTTCCTCGCGCTCAGGCTGACCAACGAGACCGATCAGGGCGTCATCAAGCGCCTGATGCCGGACTCCCTGGCGGGGCTGACGGCCGAGCTGCCGCTGCTCGACACCGGCGAGGCACTACTTCTCGGAGACGCGGTGCTGCTCCCCACCCGCATCAAGCTCGACGCACCGAAGCTGCCGCCGGACAGCGCGACGCGGGACTTCTGGCGCGAGTGGGGTGCGCGCGGCCCCGACTCCGCCGCGCTGATGAGGGCCGTGAGGTGCCTGCGGAGCCAGACGCGAGGCGTCGGAGCCGCGACGGCCGAATGAGCGCCGAGCGGTCCAAGCCACTCCACCTGCGCCTGAACACCGCGACTTAACGGCTTCCGCGACGGAAACGGCCATTTTGCCGTATGCTGCGGACCCGCGAAGCTGCCGATCTGCAGAAGGGTCGAGGAGAAGGGCTTGCGCTCGCGGGCGGAGCGGTCCCATCGCGTCAGGGCCGTTGTCGCGCCTCTCGCGCGCGCAGCTCGTCGTCTATAGCCGGCCGCAGGACGTCGACCATCCTGTCGAGTAGGTCGGGTCCGGCGCGAGGCGGCGCCGGCCCTTGCACGCGCTCCCGCTGCGGCATGACTCCGTCGAAGGTCGCGTCGCCCAGCCCCGCAGCCATTAGCTCCACGAGAAACGGATCCAGGTCACCCGAGAGGACGCGCGCCGCCCGCGAGAACGAGCCTGCGAGCACGTCGCACAGCTGGATCGCGGGCGAGCGCTCGGACCGTTCCGCCCGCGAGGAGGAGACGCCGAGCGGGAAGGAGACGGAGCCGCTCGCCGCCAGAGCTTGGAAGGGCTCCACGTCCCCGCGGATCAGCGCCTCCCACATCGACCTGCGCCTGGCGAAGCTGGCCGACTCGTCGTGGACGAGCGCGAAGGGTTGGTCCCGCATGGCGCGCCAGTGCGACACCGACGAGAGCATCGCGGTCACCTGGAGGTCGTTCGAGTCCCGGAAGTCCTCGACGCGCTCGCCGGGCGAGAGGAAGTCGTCGACGCCCGTTCTCGCCAGGTCGAAGAAGGAGGAGAGCGGCGGGCGACGGTGGGCGGCTTGACTGGCGAGGAAGGCGCGCAGCGCTGCGAGCGTCTCCGGCGTGGGTGACCGGGCCAGGCGGTTCCATGCGGTCGCCGTGGCGTCGTAGAGGTCGTCGCCGCCGTGTCGCAGAAGGTCGGCATGGACCGTGTTGACGAACCGGCGCGAGTAGCCGTCGCGGTAGAAGTCGCGGCCCGACTGCCAGGCGAGCGGCTCGATCAGGTAGTCGATGAGCTTGATGATCAGCGAAGAGCGTTTGTCGATGATGTAGAGGAAGGTGCGGTCGGCGAGCAGCGGCAGGGTCGCGGAGAACCGGAGCAGCCCCTCCCGATTGCGCGTGCCGCGCCAGAGCGACGCGAACTTGAACTCCCGGCCGGCGTAGCGCGGGAAGCAGCCGCGGAGGATCGACGCCGCCTCCTCGTCCCCGACGAGAGAGGAGGCGAGAACGAAGTGCCGCTGGTCGCGGTTGACCAGATCGTCGCCCGTGAAGCCGGATTCGTCGAACCAGATCGTGACCTCGTCCATGCGGACGTCCTGCACGATTCGCGGCCGCCGGTCATCACTCGGGCTCCGGATCAGCTATGATGGGACGCGAGCCGGGGAGCGAGTCATGGCGAGGCAGTTCACGCGGGCGGAGTTCCACGACCTGGTCTGGTCCAGGCCGATGACGCACCTCGCGAAGGAGTTCGCGCTTTCCGATGTGGCGCTGCACAAGATCTGCCGCAAGCACGGCATACCGACGCCGCCGCTCGGCTGGTGGGCGAAGCAGCAGGCGGGAAAGACCGTGGTCCGGACGCCGCTGCCGCCGGTCGGGGAGGGCGGGGCCGACCGCGTCGTGATCGCCGCGCCCGAGCTCCGCGGCGAGACGCCGGCCGTTGCGGCGGTGCGCGAGGCGGCACGGGTGCGCGCGACCGACCAGGCGCCGGAGGGCGAGGCTGCGGCCGATCCGATCGTGGAGCGCACGATCGCGGCACTCCGGCGGGCGGACGCCTCGCACAAGGGGCTGGTGGTGGCCGTTGGACCGGACGCCGTCGCGTGCGAGGTGGCACCGGCCTCGATCGACCGCCTGGCGACCATCCTGCGCCGACTGGTGGCCGCGGCGGCCCACCAGGGCTTCCGGCTCGAGACGGGCGATCACCGCGTCCGCTTCGCGGGCGACGGCGAGACGATCTCGTTGGCCGTCACCGAGGAGGTGCGGCGGGTGAAGCACGTGCTCACGCCGCAGGAGCAGAAGCTGCTGGACGCCTGGACGAGGAAGAGCGAACGTCGGCAGCGCGGGCGTAGCTGGGACTGGGAGTGGGAGCCGCGACCGACGTTCGCGGAGTGGGACTGGATCTGCACCGGGCGGCTCGGGCTCGAGCTGGAGCGGGTGAACGTCGCGATGAGCCAGGGGCCGCGCAGCACGTTCCGCGACGCCAGGGTCCAGCGGCTGGACGCGATGACGGGTGACGCCGCAGTGGCGCTGGTGGTCCTCGCGACGGCGAAGCGCGAGGAGCGGGAGCGCCGGGCGGAGGCCGAGCGGGTGCGGCTGGAGGCGAGGCGCGAGCGCGAGCGGCCGTTGCGGGAGCGCCACGTAGAGGAGCGCCGCAGGGAGGGACTGGACGCGGTCCTCTCCGACCTGGCGGCGCTGGAGCGGTTCCGAGAGCTGCACGGCCGGCTGAGCCGACTGGCGGTCGACGAGGGGGCCCGCCGCGTGACCGGGTTCCTTCGCTGGGCGGATGGCGAGCTGGCTACGCGCGAGGCGGCGTTCGCCGTCGACGGGCTCGAGCATCGCTTCGCGGAGGCGCGTCTGTTCGGGGACGACGACGACTTCTCGTTCAAGTCGCCCCACTGGTCCTGAGCGAGCGGCACGGCCGCCTTCACGTCTCCTGGCGCGACTGGACGATGTAGAGCTGCGCGTCGAACTCGCGGAGGCCGATGTCCGCGAGCCTCCGCAGTTCCGTCGTCGCGGGTTCGCCCGCTTCGTCCGTGACCGGCGTCGGCGGGGGCGGCAGCGTACGCTCCTGACGCCGGACGAACGCCTCGAGCTGCGATCCGTCATCGGGGACCGACCGGACCTGGACGGGGAGAGTGCGTTCCCTGGCCTGTTCCGCCTCGATGCGCTCGCGCACGCGCTCCCGTGAACGGGAGCGAGCGGTCTCGGCTTCGCGCAGCGCCTCGCCGATCACCTCGCGGACGGGCCGCTGCTCCGCTGCTAGCCTGTCGCGCAGCAGCTTCTCGAGTTCCGTGGCGCCGAAGCCCTCGATCTCCGTCGGCTCCGACATGACGACGTAGCGGCGACCGTCGAACGAGAGGCGATGCGCGTCGTCGTCGGGGAAGACGCCGATGTCCCTCGGACGGACGTAGAAGGATCGGTGGCGGACGACGTGCCCCAGGAAGGCGTCGTCGAATTCGCCTTTCCGGTGGAACAGCGGGGCGGCGTAGAGGACGACGTTCGGGTCCACGTCGAGGCCGACGAGCATGTCGTGCTGCTCGGACTGCGCTCTACCGGTGATCTCGAACCGGTAGAACGGGACCGAGAGGCGGGCGCCGGCCTGGATTTCGCGCGCCGTCCGCCGCGAGAGGTGGTCTGAGCGCTTGAACTGCAGGAACAGCGGGAGACCCGGCGCCTCCAGCTTCAGATCGTAGCCACCGCCGGGCCCTCCCTCCTGGAGAAGTGAGGGGAAGATCGGCGCCGCGGACAACGTACCAAGCGACAGCACCAGCTCGTGCGTGAGCGCGAAGCCGTAGGAGAATTCCGAGATCAGTGACTTCATGTGCTCAGCATGCGCCCGATCGACGTCCGGCGCCACTCGGGACCGGGTCGCGCGCGTGGCCGGACCCCGGGGCGTTGCGCATCGGTGCGCTTGCTCATCAATCCGCCCGAGCCGGTGACCGTAGGAGGTGGGGCATCCGGACGCGGTCGTCCGAGCGGCTGTCGACCATGCGGCTGAGCACGTCGTGCGACCAGACTTCGGGATCGACGCAGTCGAGCCGGCTGTCGCAAGCGAGTGAGGGAAGCCGTCAGGCGAGCCCGAAGTACCGATCGAAGAACTCGGTCAGCCTTGCGACGACGGAGGCCTTCTTGGCGGCGTGGCCGCCGCCCTTGGCGAACCGAGATACCGGCGGCATCACCTTCGTGATCGCGACGCCTGCGGTCGGGACCGCGCCGTCGCGGAACGCGTTCTCGATGAAGTCCTGCGTGGCGGGCGCATCGAGGCTCTCCTCGGCGATGATCTGATCGAGTTCCTCGACCCGCTTGGCGGCGACGAACGCGCTCCATTGGACATCCACCTTCGCGCTGGCGGACACGGAGTCCACGAACTCCTCGATCAGGCTCCTCTTGTTGCGGAGCGACGGGCTCGAACTGATCGCCCGTTCGATCGTGGCCCTGATCTCCTTGTCCTCGCCGGGGCCCTTGGCGACGAGGTAGCGTTCGACGAGCAGCAGGATGTAGTCGACGTTGATCTCGACCTGCTTGACCAGCTCTATCTCGAACACGACGTCCTCGTTGATCGCCTCCCGCTCGGCATCGGATGCGGTGCGGAACTCGGCGTAGAGGTTTAGGTAGACGCTGAGATGGTCCTGGAACTCGCGTTCGGTCAGGATCTCGTTCCCCCTGAAGGCGTCGAAGGCCGTCAGGATGTTCCTGAGCCGCAGGATCGAGCTGAACAGCCGGATGAACGCCTTCTGCGCCGTCTCGCCGACGATCGGCGTTCCGAGCGGGAAGCCCTGCTGCAGATCGTCGATCCGCTTCTCGTACTCGTCTTGGTACTCGGCATAGGGTTTGAGGAGGACGATGCCCTTGGCATCCTTGTTGCCGAACAGCGCGAGCGCGTCGTTCGTCTCCTCCTCAAGGTCACGGAAGGAGACGATGTTGCCGTAGGTCTTGACCGAGTTGAGGATGCGGTTGGTGCGCGAGTAGGCCTGGATCAGGCCGTGCGAGCGCAGGTTCTTGTCGACCCACAGGGTGTTGAGCGTCGTCGCGTCGAAGCCGGTCAGGAACATGTTGACGACGATGACGATGTCCAGCTCGCGCAGTTTCAGGCGGTGCGACAGGTCCTTGTAGTAGTTCTGGAACTTGTCGGCGGACGTGTCGAAGCTGGTGCCGAACAGGGCGTTGTAGTCGTCGATCGCGTCATCGAGGAAGTCGCGCGAGTTCTGGTCCAGACCGTCCGTCTCGAACGCCTCGTCGTCCAGCAGGTCGGCTTGCGCCTCGTTGGCCGCGAAGCTGTAGATGATGGCGACCTTCAGCCTACTACCTTCGGCGACCGACGCCTGCTGTCGCGCGAACTCCGCATAGTAGCGTTTGGCGGCGTCGATCGAGGCGGTCGCCAGCAGCGAGTTGAAGCCGGAGAGGCGCCGGCCGTCGTGACGGTAGCCGCTGCTGCGTCGCGTCTTCTGGTCGAAGTGCTCGCGGACGTAGCCCACGATCTGCTCGATGCGCTCGGGCGCGAGCAGGGCGCGTTCGGTGTCGATGGCCGACACCTGCTTGTCCTTGATGGCCGAGCCGGTCCTGATCGTGTTGATGTAGTCGATGCGGAAGGGCAGCACGTTCCTGTCGTTGATCGCGTCGACGATCGTGTAGGTGTGCAGTCTGTCGCCGAAGGCCTGCTCCGTCGTCCGGCGCATGGGGTTGCCGCCGCTGCCGGAGTTCTCGGCGAAGATCGGCGTGCCGGTGAAGCCGAACAGGTGGTACCGCCGGAACGACCGGGTGATCTCCGCGTGCATGTCGCCGAACTGGCTGCGGTGGCACTCGTCGAAGATCACTACGACATGGGCGTCGTAGAGCGGATGCCTCCGGTTGGAGGCCACGAACCGCGACAGCTTCTGGATGGTCGTGATGATGATGCGGGCGTTCGGGTCGGCGAGCTGGCCCTGCAGCACCGCGGTCGACGCGTTCGAGTTGGCGGCGCCCCGCTCGAAGCGCTCGTATTCCCGCATTGTCTGATAGTCGAGGTCCTTGCGGTCGACGACGAACAGGACCTTGTCGATTTGCGGAAGGTCGCGCGCGAGCTGGGCCGCCTTAAAGCTGGTCAGCGTCTTGCCGCTGCCCGTCGTGTGCCAGACGTAGCCGCCGGCCGCGACCGTTCCCAGCTGCCTGCCGTTGGTGGACGTCTGGATCCGCAGCAGGATGCCTTCGGCCGCGACGATCTGGTAGGGCCGCATGACCAGCAGCTTCCGGTCGACGTCGAACACGCAGTAGCGGGTCAGGACGGCGAGGAGCGTGTGCTTGGCGAAGAAGGTCTTGGTGAAGCCGACCAGGTCGGTGATCGGCCTGTTCCTCGCGTCGGCCCACCAGCTGGTGAAGGCGTAGCTGTTCGAGGTCCTGCCGCGGCTCCGCCTGCTCCGCTGCTCGGCCAGGTGCCCGTCTCGGACGGTGTTGCTGTAGTACTTGGTCAGGGTGCCGTTGCTGATGACGAACAGCTGCACGTACTCGAACAGGCCGGAACCGGCCCAGAAGCTGTCGCGCTGGTAGCGGTCGATCTGGTTGAACGCCTCGCGGATGTCGACGCCGCGCCGCTTGAGTTCGACGTGCACCACGGGCAGGCCGTTGACGAGGACGGTGACGTCGTAGCGGTTGGCGCGGGCACCGGCGGCTTCGTACTGGTTGACGACCTGCAACGCATTGTTGTGGATGCTGTCCTTGTCGACGAGCTGCACGTTACGGAACGTGCCGTCGTCGCGTCGCAGGACCTGAACGTGGTCCTCCTGCAGCCGAGCGGTCTTCTCGACGATGCCGTCGTTGGCGGCCGCGATCGAGGTCGTGAAGAAGCGCTGCCACTCGGCATCCGAGAACTCGATGCGGTTCAGCCTCTCGAGCTGGCGACGGAGGTTGCCGATCAGGTCTGCCTCGGACGCGATCGCCAGGTGCTCGTATGCCTGTCCGCGCAGCTGCCGGACGAAGGCCGTCTCGAGCTCGGCTTCGGACTGGTAGCCGGCGTCGTTCGGTCCGCCGGGCTCGTGCTGGTACTCGGCCACGACGGTGCTCTCGCCCGATACGGCGATGGCCTCGTAGCGATTGGGCGGAGGCGCGTCCGTCATGCGGCCTGCTCGAACGTCAACAGCCGGTCGCGGTAGTGCTCGTACTGCCGGCGGCGGGCCGCGATCTCGGCGGGCAAACCGCTGGAAAGATCGTTCACGAGTGCGTCGAAGCTGTCGAGTATGCTGACGATGCGGTCCTGCTCGTCGGGGGACGGTACGGGAATGCGGATTTTTGCGAAGCCGTCGATTAGCAGCGTGTTGACCTTCGTCCGCGCCACGTATTTCGCCTTCGCCGCCACGAACCAGCTCGTCTGCATGCAATAGGCGACGAACTTTGGGTTCATCGAAGGGCGGAAGGCGTAGCAGTGGTCGTGGATGGCGACTTTCTCCTTCCCGATCCAGGCGACGGCCTTGCCGACGTCCTCGACGGTCTCGCCGACGTCGGTGACCACGACGTCACCCGGTTCGGCGTAGCGAAGCGTGCCGGCCATGTCGGAGCGGAGACGCGAGACCACCTGATCCGCCCACACGCCATACCGGGTGTAGATCTCACCGTAGTGTATGCAGCCTATACCCTCGGAGGCGTAGTCCTCTTTCGTGAATCTGCGCCCGCGGATGAAGTTGCCAAGCTCACCCAAGGCTGCTATCCTCCTTGCTTGCTTACTTGTCTGCTCGAAGCTGAGAAGGGTGTCGCGGTAGTGACGATACTGCAGACGTCGGGCCTCCAGCTCGGCCTCCAGCTCGGCCTCCAGCTTCGTGAAGTTGTCGAGGATAGCAACGACTTCCTCTTGGATCGCGAGCGGCGGGACGGGGATGCGGAACGAGAACAGCTTGTTGCTCTCGATCGAGGCTACTGAGCCACCGGTCTTGCGGGCGACGCGGAGGATGTCCTCCCCGCGGGATCGCAGGACGTGCGCGATGTAGCCCGGAAGAACATCGGGCCGTGGCACGACGGCCTTCATGTCCTGGTTGAGCGCTACGGGAATCGGGATCAACGCGGTCGGAAGTATGCGATCAAGTATGCTCGATCGAACAACGACAGCGACCGAGTTAGCGGGAACCAATCTCGTGGCGGAACCCTTCACTGCGGCGTCGGTGATGTAGTCCTCGGTCCTCTCGACGATAGGCCGACCCATGTCCTTTGGCGACACCCAAGGGATCGTTCCGTTCTGCCAATACTCCGGTCGACCCTTGGCCGGAGTGCCACCGCCATACCAGGTCCCGATGTCGATCAACGGTTCGTATCGAACCCCTTGGGGAGCGTGCGTCGCAAGCAGCGCGTCGATCCGGCTCATGCGGCTTCCCCCTCCAGATCGGCGACGATGACGTCGATCGCCTCTCGCAACCGCGCCTGCCGCGCCACGATGCCGGCGATCTCCGCATTCAGAGCGGCAATGTCGACCGTCTCGCGGGTGTCGACCTGCTCGACGTAGGAGGACACGGCGATGTTGTAGCCGTTCTCCGCGATCGCGGCATTGTCCACAAGGCGCGCGAAGTGATCTACGTTCTGGCGTCTGTTGAAGGCGTCCAAGATCCGTTGCCGGTGCGCGGAGGCCAACGTGTTCTTGTTACCCTTTCGGGAGAACTCTCCGCTGGCGTTGATGAAGAGCGTGGCGTTGTCAGCCTTCGACTTCTTCAGGACGATGATGCAGGTGGCGATCGTCGTGCCGAAGAAGAGGTCGGGCGGCAGCTGGATGACCGCGTCGACGTAGTTGTTGTCGATCAGGTACTGGCGGATCGTCCGCTCCGCTCCGCCGCGATAGAGCACTCCGGGGAACTCGACGATCGCCGCCGTGCCGTCGACCGCCAGCCAGTGCAGGATGTGCATGGCGAAGGCGAGATCCGCCTTCGCCTTGGGGGCGAGAACCCCGGCCGGAGCGAAGCGCGGATCGTTGATGAGGAGCGGGTTGGCGTCGCCGTCCCATCTAATCGAGTAGGGCGGGTTGGACACGATCGCCTCGAACGGCTCGTCGTCCCAGTGCGCGGGATCGGTGAGGGTGTCGCCGTGCGCAATGTCAAACTTCTCGTAGTTGACGTCGTGCAGGAACATGTTGATCCGGCACAGATTGTAGGTCGTCAGGTTGATCTCCTGACCGAAGAAGCCCTGCCGCACCCTGTCCTGACCCAGGACCTTGCTGAAGCTGAGCAGCAGCGACCCCGAGCCGCAGGCGGGGTCGTAGACCCTGTTGACCTCGGTCTTGCCGGCGACGGTGATGCGCGCGAGCAGCTCGGACACCTCCTGGGGCGTGTAGTACTCGCCGCCCGACTTGCCGGCCGTGGAGGCGTACATCTGCATCAGGTACTCGTAGGCGTCGCCGAAGAGGTCGATGCTCCTGTCGGAGAACGCGCCGCTCGTCAGCGGCAGGTCGCCGATCGCGTCGAGCAGCTTGACCAGCTTCTCGTTGCGCTTCGCGACCGACGGCCCGAGCCGGCTGCTGTTCACGTCGAGGTCGTCGAACAGACCTCGGATATCGCGCTCGCTGTCCGTGCCGTTCGCCGATCCTTCGATCGCGGCGAACACGCTTGCGAGCGTCTCGTTGAGGTTGCCGTCGTTCCGCGCGCGCCGCCGCACGTTCGCGAACAGGGCCGAGGGCAGGATGTAGAAGCCCTTCTCGCTGACGGTCTCCTCGCGCCCGAACTCGGCGTCCTCGTCACTGAGCTTGGCGTAATCGAATTCGGGGTCACCAGCCCGGCGCTCCTGCTCGTTCAGGTATGCGACGAGGTTCTCCGAGACGAAGCGGTAGAACAGCATGCCGAGCACGTAGCTCTTGAAGTCCCAGCCATCGATGCTGCCCCTCAGCTCGTTCGCGATGCGCCAGATGGTCCTGTGCAGTTCGGCGCGTTCAACCTCGCGACCGCTCACAGGATCGAACCTGCGAGCCGATCGGAAGGCGAGACGTGGCCCACCGGCGATCGTTGCACCATCCCCGTCGGGCGGCTACGCCCCCCCAGGTTGGCATATACAGTCATGGGGTCAATCTTTACTTAGTGTGCGTGTCGATCCTTCCGATCACGGCCTCGATCTCGACGCCGCGCTCGATCAGCAGGCTCCGAAGCCGCTGCACGAGATCGGCGGGCGTAGGATGTCGTTCGTCCATCCAGTTCCGGATGGTCCGGTACGTGGTACCCAGGTCGCGAGCCAACGGGCTCTGCCAGCGTTCGCCGTAGAGCGCGCGTCCAGCCGCCGACAGAAGCTCCACTCCGTCCACGGCTTCATGGTTATATGAAGTCATTGCCCTCGGCAACTCGAAGTTGCTAGTGTGTTCCGCCGACAGCGTTGCCGCTCGGCGGAGCGTCGCGCATAGGAGAGCGGGTCGTGAACGAGATCGTCGCCTTGGCCGTCCACGACCTGAACAGGCGCGAGGGTCGCTTCGAGGTGAACCTGGCCGACCGGCTCCTGCCGGTGACCGGAACGACCCAGCGGGTGATCGACGAGATCTACGACCTCTACAACCGGCGGGCGTCGAAGAGCCACGGACGGTTCGCGGCCGACGAGAACTACCCGACGCAGGGTCAGGTCCGGGACTACGTCGCTGACCCGGAGCGAGACTTCCTGCGGCTCACGTCCAGGATGATGGACACGCTCAGGACGCAGGCGCAGGCGCGTTCGGCATCCACGGGCGGGCACGTGCTGTTCGCGCACTTCCGCCGCGACGGCCGCGACTACCTGCTCGTAGCCATCGTCAACGACCGCCTGAGCGCGGCGCTGACGTCCGAGCGGGACATCCGGGACGTCCAGCATCTGGATCTCGACGGCTTCCGCTTCGCCGGCAGGGTGAACATGACCGCTTGGGCCGCCGGCGAGGAGCGCTACGTCAGCTTCCTCAAGGGCAAGGGCGACGTGTCGGAGTACTTCCGCCATTTTCTCGGCTGCGACTCCGTCGTCCAAGACCGCGTGGACACCTCGAACCTGGTGACGGCGCTGAAGGACTTCGTCGTCCAGGCCAGCATGCCCGAGCAGGAGGGCAACGAGTTCCTCGGGAGGGCGAAGGCGATCTGCGAGCGCGCGTCGAGGGCCAAGGAGGAGCTCGGGTTCGAGGCGCTCGCCAACGAGCTGTTCCCGCGCGATCCGCGGCCCCTGGTCGACCATCTAGCGCACACCGATCGCGGCCTGAGCGATGGCTTCGTGCCGGATCGTCGCGCGCTGGCGTCGCTGGTCCGCCTGCGCGGCGGGACGCGGGACTGGAAGGTGGAGTTCAATCGCGAGGCGGTCAGCAGCCGAGCGGTCATCTACGACCGGGAGCGCAACACCCTGACGCTGACGGGACTTCCCGACGAGCTCGTCGCGCAGCTCCGCTCCGAAGGCCTCGGCGATGCCTGAGATCGGCTTCGCCGATCTGGTCCCGCTCTACCGGAACATCCGTTTCGAGGGAGGTGGACTGGGCGTCCTGCACGTCGCCGACGAGCGCGTGGCGGAGACGGTCCTGGCGGTGGACGCCGACGAGGACCTGTACGACGCCGTCCAGATCAGCCTCGTCCTTCCCCCACCGTTCGCGGTCGGCGACGACGTCCGGATCAACGTGGCGGCCCCGAGCCGACGGCTCGGCGAGCTCGCGTGGGACTTCGACGCGCTGTTCCGCGCGCCCGGTGCGGCCTTCGTGGAGCCGACTTCTTACTTCGTCGTGGACGGGCACTACGCCAGCGGCGACGAGCCCGCGCCGGAGCCGCTGATCCGGTATCGTGCCCTGCTGACCGTCGTCGCGGTCCTCCGCCAGGCGGCGACCTACGTCGGCGAGACCGAGCGGGAGCTCGTCTTCATCGACGACGAGAAGATCGTCGTACCGGTCCTGTTCGAGGCGGCCGACCTGCCGGCGACGCTGGAGGACAATGCCGCTCGACTGCAGCGCGTCTTTGGCGACCCTCTCCACGGCGACGAGAAGACGGGTCTCGTCTCCGCGGCGGTCATCGAGGCGGTGCGGGGCCTGCGGCGGGCGGAACGGTTCCGGCATCTCGTCGCCAATCTCGACCGGGTCTGCGAGGAGGTCGAGAAGGGCTATCGCCTGTTCGTCTCCAGCTTCTCCTACTCGAAGATCAGGAAGGAGATCGAGACCGCGCGGCTCGACTACGTGGGCAAGATCCACAGGACGCTCGTCGACATTCAGGGCCAGCTGCTCGGAATACCGGTGGCGACGATCGTGGTGGCGTCCCAGCTGAAGACGCCGGAGGGCTGCGGTCTGGCGTTCTGGACGAACGCGGCCGTGATCCTGGGCGCCTGGATCTTCGTCGGGCTCCTGCTGCTGGCGGTCCTCAACCAGCAGCACACCCTCGCCGCGATCGGCAAGGAGATCGAGGGCCAGCGCGGCCGCCTGGACAGGGATCACGCCGCCGTACGCGACGACTTCGTGGGGATGTTCGATGACCTGGACGGGCGCTTGGCGTGGCACCGGTGGGTGTTGCGGATCGTCCTCGCGGTGGCGCTTCTCGGAGCGGGCATCGCGACCGTTGCGTGGCTGGAGCTCACTCCGACCGCTTCGGTCGTCTGCCTGCCGATGCGCTGATCAGCGCGGCGTCGCCGCGTCGATCGCGGCCGCGAGTTCCGCCGCCGTGCGGAACACCAGGCCCTCGTCGGTCAGCAGGCGTCGCACGATCTCGGCATCCAGCCGTTCGGCCGTCCTGAGGTCGGGCAGGTCGCCGGCGATGAGGCGGCGGACCGCGCGCAGATCCTTCCTGCTGAGGACGTTGCCGGCCGCCGTGTCGAGCGCCTTCACCGTGCGCGCGTAGATGTACAGCCGGTTCTTGGGCATCCAGAGCTCGAGGAAGGTCACCGGCCACCGGAGCACGGCCTCTGCACCCCATCCGATGAACATGTCGTGGTCGCCCGTGCTCTCGATCGTCTCGCGATCGATGCCGGCCCTTCTCGCCGAGCGCCGGGCGTCGAGCCGCTCCTCGTCGGTCGAGGAGGCGGAGGCGAGGACGAAGCCGACGTCCTCGAACGCCTCGGGTCGCGCCGCCACCATGTCGAGGAGCGATCCCGGGCGGACCGGGCGCGACCTGCCTGTGTTCGCGACGGGTCTGAGAAGCCGGCGGGCCCGGACCAGCGCCGCCTCGTCGACCTGGTCCGCTTCGGCGTGGAGGTCCTCGAACCAGGTCGACGCTCCTTCCCACGCCGGCGAGCCGGGTGCGTGGAAGGTGGCCGCCTCGACCAGGCCGGGTCCGCCCGGGCCGAAGCCGAGGCCGTTGTCGGACGCGTTCGCGGAGCCGACGACCGCGCCGCGGTCGGACATGTAGACCTTCGCGTGGAGACCGTCGCGATGCCGGATCGCGGGCTCGTCCGGCGCCCCGAGCGCACGCAGCGCGTCGGGATTCGAGCCGCCCATCGAGAGATCGCAGACGATGCGTACGGGGCCGCACCCCTCGTCAGCGACGCCCAGGAGGCCGTCGGCGCCCATTCCCCAGAACGCCACCGCGCAGCGCCGGTCCCGGCCGCCGACGACGTGGTGCACGGCCTCGGCGAGCGCGCGGCCCGTGAGGAACGCCCCGTCGTCGGGCACGACCGACTGGCGGCGCCGGCTCACTCCGCGGCTTCGGCCAGACGTTCCGCGGGAGCGGCTTCGAGCAGCGCGGTCAGGCGGCTCCGCAGCGCCTGTTGTCGATCGTCGTAGAACCGGTCGAAGTCCGACAGGTCGGAAGGCAGCGTGCCGAGCAGGTGACGTTCCCGGTACTCGGTGCGGCCGAGCCCGTCTGGCTTGTATCGGGCCAGCCACTCGCAGGGGAGAGAGGCGCGCTTCTCGACGTTGACGGCTCCGTCGAGCAGCTGGATGTTCGGCAGCTGGTTGGCGCGTCGGGCGAGCCGCTCGGCGTCCTCGTCGTCGAAGCCGGCCTTCCTCAGCTTCGCCGCGCCGAACCGCGAGTTCGGGAAGACGTGGTCCATGTGGAAGTTGTTGCGCAGGTCGACGAAGGGGTAGAGCAGCGAGAGGAGCGCGAACATCCTCTTGTCGCCGTATTCCATGTGCAGCATGTCCTCGATCTCCGCCGGCTCGAACGCCAGCGACTTGCCGCGGACCGCCATAATCCGCCGCAGTTCGTCGACCGGGAAGGCCACGGGCGCGTCGGTCTGCATAGCTTCGCGCAGCGCGGTCAGGAGCGTGTCGAGACCGCTGCCCCAGATGCCCGACGCCTTCAGGAGCGAGCGGACCAGCCAGCCGCGTATTGCCTCGCGGTCGGCGGCGAACTGGGTGTGGACGGCGTAGTTCTCCGGCGGCTTCCTCCGGTGGAGGTAGTAGGCGATCGGCAGCAGGGCGCTATCGGCGCGGAGCGTCTGGCCGTTCAGGCCGAACGACGCCGCGAGCTCCACCGTCCGGACCAGGGCGGAGCGGATGGCCGGCCAGTCGGCCTCCAGCTTCGCCATGTTCTCGCTGGTGAAGTTCTCGACCTTGAAGCCGACGCTGGCGATGTCGGCCAGCATCAGGCCGGCCTTGAGCACGAAATCCTGGCTGAACGCGAAGCCCGTCCCCATGCGGTTCAGCTCGTCCACGAGCCTGTGGATCTCGGAGCGGGCGTCGATCTTCGTCCACTGCGCCACCGCGATGCTCAGCAGCAGGTCGGAGTAGGACAGGACGGTGCCGCCCGAGTTCAGGCGGATGAAGATGTTCAGCACTCGGTCCAGATTGGGCGTATCCTCCTCGTAGTAGTGGATAAGCGGATCGGTATGAACGACGCGGTAGAGGCGCGAGAGGAGGCGCAGAGCGCTCTTCAGCGCGTTGCCCTCGAACCCGGCGTCGACGAGCATGTCGTTGAGGTCGATGACGTCTTCGGTCGCCAGGATGTCCGGCACCCTGAACCAGTGCGCGCCTTCGTCGCGGGCGGCCTGCTCGTCCGACAGGAAGCGGAAGCGGTAGACGACGCCGTCGTCGTCCGGTTCGACGGGCGCGAGGAGGTTCAGGCGCAGCGTGCGTTCCGGGAAGGCGTCGGGATTCGTCCACCACTTGTTCGGCTGCTTCATCGCCATCGAGCCGCGCAGGCCGATGTTGAGCGCCGTCAGCCGCTGCTGGCCGTCCAGGACCGCCGTGACGCTCTGGTTGTGCAGGGTACCGAGTTCGGGGCAGTGCGCCGCGTCCCGCTGATGGTACCGGCGCACGAAGTCGTAGAACTTGAACCTGCCGCTCGTCTCCGGCGACACCTTCCAGAACAGGAAGGTCCCGAAGGGGTAGCCCTGCATGAGGCTGTCGAAGAGGCGCTCGATCTGCTCGGGCTTCCAGACGAACTCGCGCTGAATGGCCGGCAGCACGTACTGCTTGGTCTGGATGCGGCGCAGCGCCTCCGCGATGGTCCCGCCCGGTTTGTACAAGCCGCCTCTCCTGAAGGATGGGCAGGTTGTGTCGCCGGATGCTGGCATGATCAAGTCGGGAACGGACCGGGCTCCTGCGGACGTCCGGCGTGCTGCCGAATTGGCCGGCCGACGGCGATGTGATTGGTGTCCGACGGGCCGCGGTACGATCGTCGTCGGCTCGGTTTCCCAACGGGCGGGCTCGACGCTCCCCGCTTTCCTCTGGCGGCTCCCAAGTGGTTGCGATAGCCTGGGTCGATGGGGGTGCCGAAGGGGTTCAGGTGGACGAACAGGTCGGCTCTGGCCCTGGCGCCCGACGCAGACCCGGTCGCGGTCATCCGCGAAGCGGCGCAGTCACTGGTCCTGAAGGCTCGTGAGCACGGGTGGGAGGGACCGCCGTTCAACCCATTGAAGATCGTCGAGATGCTCGGCGCGACCACGACGGCCAACGCGAACATCGCCGACGCTCGCCTCCGGATGTCGCCCGACGGCCCCGTGGTCGAGTACAACCCGCAGCAGGCCCGCGAGCGAGTGAGATTCTCCATCGCGCACGAGTTGGCCCACATGCTGTTCCCGGACTGGGCGGACGAGGTGCGCAACCGGGGAGGCGGTCCGTCGCAGGACGACTGGCAGCTCGAGATGCTGTGCAACATCGCCGCCTCGGAGTTCGTGCTGCCGATCGGCAGCCTGCCTCACGGGCTGGCGACGGCCTCGATCGAGGAGCTCATGAAGGAGCGTCGCCGCTACGACGTGTCCGCCGAGGCCTTCCTGATCCGCTTCGCCAAGGCGTCGGACGAGCCGGTCTCCGTCTTCTTCGCCTCGCCGGTCGAGGACGCGCCCGCGGGGCGGGCCTACCGGATCGACTACGTGGTGGCGTCGCCGCTGGCTCCGCGCGCGGCTGTGCAGGGCGTGGTGCTGCCGCGGAGCAGCGCCGTCCACGCGTGCACTGCGATCGGCCACACGGACCGCGCGGTGGAGGACTGGTTCACCGGTTCCGACGCCCTGATCGAGTTCGTCGGCATCTCCGGGTATCCCGGGGCACGCTATCCGCGCGTCGCCGGCGTGGTGCGTCACGCCGCGACGGACATGGCCAAGACTCCGATCGGGTACGTGCACGGCGACGTGACGAAGCCGTTGGGCCAGGGTGCCAGGATCGTGTGCCAGCTGGTGAACGACCGCGCCATCAGGTGGGGTGGCGGCGTCGCGAAGCGGTTCGCCCGGATGCACCCCTCGGCCGAGGAGGTCTACAGCCGGGCGCTGATGGCGATGCCGACCCGCGAGAGGCTGGGGCGGGTCGTATTCGTCGATCTGGACGGGGGCGTCCGGCTGGCGAGCATCGTCGCCCAGGAGGGCTTCGGCGCCTCCCTCTTCCCGAGGATCCGCTACCGTGCGCTCCAGCTCGGACTGGCGGAGGTCGCGTCCGCGGCCCTCGAAGCGGGAGCCGGCGTTCACATGCCGCGGATCGGCTCGGGAACGGCCGGTGGCGAATGGAGCGTCGTCGAGGAGATCGTCGAGGACGAGCTGGTGAGGAAGGGGGTCCAGGTCACCGTCTACGACCTGCCTCCGCGTCGGCAGCAGCTGGACCTGTTCGGCGAATGAGGAGCCGGTCGTCGTTCCGAGTGGTCCTCGTGTCCGGCGCCGTCTGTTCCGGCAAGTCGGCGCTGGTGGACCAGCTGCGCGAACGACACTCCGCCGCCGTCGTGCGCACGCGCGACCTCATCGCCGCAGCGGTTCCCAAGGCGAAGGGAAGCCGCGAGGCGCTGCAGAGGGCCGGTGAGCGTCTCGATCGGTCGACCGGGGGGGAGTGGGTGTCGGAGGCGCTGCAGCGGGCGATCGAAGCGGCCCAGCTCAGCTCCACGCCTTCCGGGCTCTACGTGGTGGACTGCGTCCGGTTCGGAGGACAGGTCGACGCCATACGGCGGGCTCACGGCCCCGAGGTGTTCCACGTCCACCTCACCGCAGACCCGGCAGTCCTGCGCCGGCGCTACGTCGAGCGTTCGGCGGCCGAGGACGCTGGGATCGAATACGATGCCCTGAGGAGGAGCAGGACCGAGAAGAACATCGAATCGCTCGCCAAGGTCGCCGACGTCGTGGTCGACACCGATCGGTGTTCGGCCGGTGGCGTGCTGGTTCGCGCGACGGCGCTCCTCGATCTCTACCCGCGCGGGGCGGAGAGGCTCGTAGACGTGCTGATCGGCGGTCAGTACGGCAGCGAGGGCAAGGGCAACATCGTCGGCCACATAGCGCCCGAGTACGACCTTCTGGTCCGCGTGGGAGGGCCGAACGCCGGCCACCAGGTCTACGCCGAGCCGGAGCCGGAGAAGTACTTCCATCTGCCATCCGGCACCCGTCGCGCGCCGAAAGCGCAGTTGCTGCTCGGACCGGGAGCCGTCATCAATCCCAAGAAGCTGCTGGACGAGATCGCCAGGCACGAGATCGATCGGGATCGCCTCGTCATCGACGAGCAGGCCATGATCATCACGGACGAGGATCTCGAGCGCGAACGCGACCTCTTCGCCAACATCAGCTCCACGGCGCAGGGCGTGGGGCTCGCGTCGGCGCGCAAGCTCACGGGACGGTCCGACTACAAGTCGGGCGCCGGCCGCTTCCTCGCCCGCGACTGCCACGACCTCAGGCCGTTCATCGGCAGCGCCCGCAAGGTCCTCGCGGACGCGTTCGTCGAGAGGCGTCGCATCCTCCTCGAGGGGACGCAGGGCACCTCCCTCAGCCTCCATCACGGTCGGTACCCGCACGTCACCACGCGCGACACCACGGTCGCCGGGTGCCTCGCGGACGCGGGCATCGCGCCGGCGAACGTCCGACGCGTGATCATGGTGTGCAGGACCTTCCCGATCCGGG
>CAXTWJ010000002.1:0-31717 GCA_964247925.1 uncultured Sphingomonas sp. | reverse complement strand
GTCTAGGTCGCCGTATTTGTTTCGGCCCTTTGCACGTGCGCGCATGAGCAGAGGGGCCAAATAGGGCCGCTTTTCATCGAGCTTGCCGCGAATTGTGGCGAGGTCTCGCGCGCGCCGCTCGAGCGCGGTTCTCTGGACGAACGCTCCGACGTCGAAGCTGCCCGCCGCGAACACCCGTTCGGCATCGAACTCACTCACCGCCTGCTGGTAGGGGTCAAGCAACGGACGCAGATGAAGGTTCTGATTGCCCTGCGGACCGTAGGTCAGGGTTGCGAACGAGCCGCTCTTGCAGAGCACGTCGGCGTCGTGGGTGACGCGGGCCACGGCCTGGCGAACACCGTCCGGGGTAAACTCGGGAGGGCTTTGGATCAGCTGGAGGAACTCACCGATCGCATCGGGGTCTCGCAGCACCTCGTGCTTGAACCCGAGCATCGTCGCATAGAGAACGGCCATATGGATGCCGTTGCCTTTGCCCGCGAGTATGCCCGCTTCCAGCACTTCGTCGGAGAGCGCTGGCGCGGCTCGCGGCATACGCGATTTCGCATTGGAAAATGGCCACATGCGCCTGTTTCGTCCCTACCCGATTCGGAGCTGCGCCGATCGTCGACCCAGTCGCCACCACGTCTCCCCTCACCTTCTCTACGTCGCGCTGAACCGGACGAACAATCCCCGTGGTCGCGAAAAGATTGTGGAACCGGGTCGATGCCGCTCCGGCATCCTGAATCGCGGATACCGATCCGGTGAGCGCGAAGCGCCACCATTGGTGGCCGATCTGCCACTCCCGGCTGTGGGTGGACGAAGAGGGCTGCGTCACGACCACCGACGGCGGTGGACGGGTCCGCCGCACCAAGCCGATCAACACGGCCGTGATCGGCCAATACAACTCCGTCCGACGGCCGGACGGAACGCGCGACCCAGCGCTCGAGGAGTTCTTCGCGACCGAGATCGAGGGTCGCGCCGCGCCCCTGCTCGCCCGGCTCGCAACCGAACGGCGCCGCGACCTAGCAGCGGAGGCGCATTTCGATCAAGGCTTCCTTCGTCGCGAGTGGAAGAACCTCAAGCGCGACGGCTATGTTCCGAACACCCAGGCTTTCACAGCGTCGCTCGACCGCGCTGATCGGGGAACGCTCGCCCGCTATGTGGCGGCCCTCGTCGTGCGCGTGCCCAGCTACAAGGACGAGCTCAACTCCAGCCGCATGATCGAGAATGTCAGCGCGCTGCTCGGGCTCAACCCTGCCGAGGGTAGGTTCGCGACTGACGCGTTCCACGTCGAGATCGTCCGCAAGCACCTCGAGGAGTACGGCGACAGGCTTGCGGCTTGCGAGTTCGTGCTCATCGAGACGAGCGGCGACGAATTTGTCATAGGCGACACGCCGGTCATTCCCGTCGCGCTCGGCTTCGGTGAGGCTGAGGCGATGATGCCGATCACACCGAGACGTGCTCTGCTGATGATCCGGGGGTGGCGGCCGCCGCTTCCCAATCGGGCGATGATCTTCCAGAGCCAACCCCTCAGCGTGCGCGCTTTCAACAAGACGATGGTGCAGAACGCCGAGCGGGAGATCTTCTCGCGCGGACCCATCAACCCGGTGTTCGTGCGCCGGCATCTTGGCACTCGCAAGGTGCGGCTCGCGCCGGACAGCGCGACCGCTGCGGGGGACCAATGCGCTCGCGGTCCGATGCTGGACCGTTCGAGAGCGTCATAGTTCAGATTCTCGACTGACTATCGTATGGCGCCTGCGGCGATGTATTCTGAATACTCTGGACAACTGAGTAGGTATTACGATGTCCGCCGATCAAGCTTCAGGCGTCCTCGTGCTGCGGATCAATCTCGTAATTGTGTACGAAGTCCTTTGGCACGTCCGGGCCCCAGGATGCGAGGCTGTCTTCCATGTCGTAGTTGGTCGGGGTCCAGAGCGAATAATCGTCGATGTGGTCCATGTCCGAGAAGTACTCGAACCACGACCCCCACGGGTCTTGGATATAGTGGAAGAAGTTAGACCCAATGGTGTGCCGCCCAAAGCCCCAATCGCCACGCCGGGACTTGGCGAGCAAAGCGCGCCCGCCGCGGCCGACCTCGTCGGGATCCACCACCTGGAAGCTCGCGTGATGGAAGCCGACACCCGGCGACTTGGCAAATGCGACGACATGGTGATCGCTGTTCTTCCGCGCGCAGGTGAAGGCTATGATGTCCTGCGCGCGGTCGGCCAGCCCCATGCCCAGCGCTTCCGTCATGAACGCGACGCTGCCGAGCACATCGGGCGAAAACACCAGGATGTGCCCGAGCCGCAGCGGCTTGGCGGCGGGATATGCCTTCTGAGGGAGCACGGCCGAGCGGCGAATGCGTGCGAGGCGACCCGGCGCATTGATCTCGAACGGCGTCGCCGCTTCGAGCTCGGAATCGGCGGGATGATCGGACAGGCGGATCAGCATGCCGTTGGGATCGCTAAGCCACAGGCCGGTGTCGCCGAAGCCCGCTGGCGCGGGCACCACTTTGCCGCCGTGCGAGGCCACCTTGTCCGCGATGCTGTCCAAGTCGTCAGCACGCAGCGAGATGTGGTGTAGCCGTTTCTTGGGATAGCCGCCGAGCAGCACGATCGAGTCGCGGTCCTGCCCGGGGCAGCGTAAGCGGGCTGTGTCGCCCTCGACGTCGGCGACCAGCCCCGCGTCGGTGTAGAACCCCACGCCAGGCTCGATGTCGGGCAATTCAAGCGTGAACGATAGAGCACCCAGAACAGCCATGTCACCTTCTCCTAAGGTAGGTCCGTTCTCCGGCGTTGTCGCCGGAGGCCATGTAAGCGATCGCAGCGTCGAGAATGGACGATACCGGAGCGAGGTCCGCTTCGTCGCGAGGCGCATAGATCTTCAGGTAGGTGCGTGGGAGCCCGAGACGGACGCCTGCCAAGCCATGCCGCTCGCCCCAGCCGCGCTCGATCACGATGCGCGCATCGGCAGGATCAAGAATCATGTGCATCGATCCGTCCGAGGGATGGACGTGCCCGACCTCGCCATGCGCGATGCACGCGTCCTCACGCCGCCGATACGGTGCCGCGATCGTGACCGCCTGGTTGTGCTTCTCGAAATGGCTCGTCGCCAAGCTCAGCCGCTCCGGATCGGCGCGCACCTTGTCGGCGAACAGCCGCTGCAGTGCGCCGATGAGCAAGGCTGGAGCGTGCCCTTCGGTCTGCCGGTGCGGCACGGGGTAAGGCGCGACGCCAGGCCGCTCGCCGCCACGATGAGGCAGGTCGGCCAACGTCGCTGGGGGGCCGTCCGCGTCGATCGGGGGGCAGGCGAACGGATCGCGCTGGGCCAGCCGAAGGCGCGTCATCCGCCACCAGCCATGCCATGTACCCGGCAGACCGCCAGGCCCAAGAGCGCGCCAGGCACGATAATCTGCGACCGCCCAGCTCATTCCGGCGACTGCGAGACCACCGGCGCCGACAAGAAGAACGAGGCGACGCATGCTACCCGTCAGCCCGCGACGCGGTTCTCGATCGCGCCGATCCCGTCCACCTCGCAGCGGATAACGTCGCCCGGCTGCAAGAACCGTTGCGGCTCCATGCCTACGCCGACGCCCTCGGGCGTGCCGGTCGCGATCAGGTCGCCAGGCTCCAGCGTGAAGGCGGTGGACAGATATGCGATCTGCTTGGCGATGCCGTGGATCATGGTTCCTGTGTTGTTCTGTTGGCGCAGCTCGCCGTTGACGTAGCAGCGTAGCTCCAGCGCCTGGGGGTCCGGCACCTCGTCAGCGGTCACGATCCACGGCCCGATAGGCCCATGCGTGTCGAACGACTTGCCCATGGTGAAGGTCGCCGAGTGGAACTGCCAATCGCGTGCCGACACATCGTTGGCGACGAAATAGCCGAAGACGTGGGAGAGAGCGTCGTCCTCGCTCACCATCTTCGCACGCGTGCCGATAACCAGCCCGAGCTCGACCTCGTAATCAAGCTTCTCGGTTACGCCCGGATCGATGTCGTCGTAGGGACCGGCAAGGCAGGTGGTCTGCTTGTTGAACCACACTTGGTGCGCCGAGCGCTTCACGCCGAGCTTGTCGGCCTCTTCCAGATGCTTGGCGTAGTTCATCCCGATCGCGAGGTACTTGCTCGGCCGCTCGATCGGCGCGAGCAGATGCACGTCGGCGAGCGCAGGGCCTGAGTCCGCAGAGCTGACGAACGCGCGTACCTTCGCAAGCGCGTCCGCGCCGCCTTCGACGATGCTGAGCATCGTCGAAAAGCCCGCACCGTCCAGCGCAACGACGTGATCATCCCGGACGACGCCCAGGTGATCAATCCCGTCCTGACCGTAACGTATCAGCTTCATCTTTTCACCGCTTTCGATGTTGAGCGCCACCGTCTCGGCAAGATCGCGCGTTCGGAGTAGAACTTGAAACCCCGGCGTGACTTCAAAGGGCCGCACAAATTCGCAGCCACTCCGGCACCACCGCCGCCTTGCACGGAAACGGCGAGACCAAGCGAGACGCGTTTTTACGATTCACCGCGCCTCCATGTCAAGATGGATACCCCGTCTATTTAGACCAGCCTGGCGGGCATCTCAGCGAAGAGAGGGTGCAACGCTCGCTCGGGAAGGAAGGCGCAACGACGCGGTCGTAGTCACCCAAGTCGGGGACGTGCGGACGTGCCTTCATTGGCTGCGTGCCAAAGCGCTTCTAAAGTCAGTTTCATCGGAGGTCGCGGACGGTATGTGGAAGCGGGCCTAAGGCTCCGCAGCTTCATGCTGCCTTCTCATGATGCCGGAGCATCTCGGCTCACCGACAAGCAGGCGGGTTCGTCAACCCCACGGATCGCGCCACCATGTCAGCCGATCAGGGGCGACGTCTCGAATGAAGACCGTGTGCTGACGAACGATCTCCCTTGCAGCATCCATATCCAAACCAAGCCCGCGAAGGATCATCGATGTCAGGTCCTCGACATAGGCTTGGCTCCGATTGCCGGATCGCACCATATACCGGATGGTTCCCATCATCGCGCCGACGGTCAGGCTTGCCGCCGCCTCGGTCTCGAGGAAGCTGACCAGACCTTGCGCTCGCGCCGCTTCAAGATGCCTGGTCATACCCATCAACGGTTCGGTATCCTGTGCGAGTTGATCGGTTCGAGCAACGAACGCAGCCCACAACGGGTCGATGACGCTCCGCAAGAGGAAGAGCTGTATTCCGGTGGTCAGCCTGAAGAAGGCGTCCTCCCGTTCGCCGTAGAGGTTGATCAGGCTTCGGACCATCTCGTCCACAAGCTCGCGACCGAGCGCTGCCATCGCCTCGTCGAACGAATTGAAGTATTTGTAGAAGGTCGCGCGCGAGACGTTTGCCTCCGTGATCACGTCGTCGACTGATGGAGGATCCTGCTGCAGGCGGCGGGCGTAGCTCGTCATGACTGCGTCGAGCAGCCGCTTGCGCATGCGATCGCGTCGCTCACGTGCGACCCTGACCCTGTGATCGTCCTTCTTGGTCATTCCAACATCCCAAACGCCTGCACTATTCTGGCCGTTCGCGTCGACGTGGTGCAATCACCATCCGCCCGGCCACGGGCTTACGTGAGGTAAGCTCCCGTTCTCGCACTCAGCGCCCGTGCGGAGCAACATCAATGGGCCGCTCGCCGACGACGGACAAGCCGTAGCCGCTCAGAGCCACAAGCGTGTGACGGGAGTTGGTCAGCAGGATCAATTCATGGACGCCGAGATCGGCCAGGATCTGCGCTCCCCCGCCGTAATCCCGCAGTTCCTCCACTTCAGGAGTTCCGATGACCTTGCCTTCGCTGCGCAGCTTCATGAAGCGCGTCACCATGTCGGGTGTTCGACGATTGATCACCACGATCACTCCGGCACCCGCCTCCCCGATCAGCTCCATCGAGCGTGAAAGCAGGCCGGAGCGTTCGTTGAGTTCACCGAACGTGTCGGCCAGCGGCAGCATGGTGTGCATGCGCACGAGCATCGGCTTGTCTGGGGTGACCTGCCCCTTCAGCAGGACGACTGTCTCCTCACCCGTGGCTCGGTTGTAATAAGTCATGGCGGTCCATTCGCCGCCCCAGCGGCTCCGGAAGCGAACCTCCGACCGTTTCTCGACGAGATGGTCGAACCGTCGCCGATACGCGATCAAATCACGGATCGTGCCGATCTTGAGATCGTGGCGGCTTGCGAAGGCGACGAGGTCGTCCATGCGTGCCATGGTGCCGTCCTCGTTCATGATCTCGCAGATGACGCCGGACGGGTTCAGGCCCGCCAGGCGGGCGACGTCCACCGCCGCCTCCGTGTGTCCGGCGCGCACCAGCACGCCTCCGTCCCGCGCGATGAGAGGAAACACGTGTCCGGGCGAGACGATCTCGCCCCGCCCCCTCGAAGCGTCGATAGCGACTGCGATTGTCCGCGCTCGATCGGCCGCGGAGATACCCGTCGTGACGCCGTCGCGCGCTTCGATCGACACCGTGAACGCGGTCTCGTGCCGTGTACCGTTGTTGCGGCTCATCAGATCCAGCCCGAGTTGCTCGATCCGCGTTCTCGTCATGGCGAGACAGATCAGTCCACGCCCGTGCTTCGCCATGAAGTTGATCGCCGCGGGCGTCGCCATCTGCGCGGGGACGACAAGGTCTCCCTCGTTCTCCCGATCCTCATCGTCGACCAGAACGACCATGCGTCCGTTCCGGGCCTCTTCGACGATCTCGTCCGGCGAGCTGATGATTCCCGAGGCGAAGCCGGGCGTGACCGCCGACGCGGAACCGATGAACCCCGCGCCGTCCGCACGCGGGGTGTAGGCGTCGTCGCTTGCCATGAAATCTCTCCCGTCCTCCGATGCGTAATACCACCGCTAACCATAGTAGACAAAGTGTCCAGTATGCTCTACTTGCGTGCAAGGGAGAGCTATATGGCCGAGCATGTCGAATTCACCGGGTTCGCCGGGGTCCGCCTCGCCGCCGAAGTCGATGGCAGAGAGCACGATCCTGCCGTTCTGTTGATGCACGGTGGTGGCCAGACGCATGCCGTATGGGCCGAAGCAGCGGCGGCTCTCGTGGACGCGGGGCGCCGGGTGATCTCGCTTGATCTCCGCGGCCATGGCGACAGCGAATGGCCAGCCGATGCGCGTTACGACTTCGACTCTTTCGTGGCCGATTTCCGGTCGGTGCTCGCGCAACTCGATCGGCGACCGGTGATAGTAGCGGCAGGGTCGGCGGGATGGATCGCGGCCGCCGCTCTGGCAGATGGTGCGGCTACGCTGGCCGCCGGACTCGTCCTCGTCGACCTGCCGACCGACATGGCGCCTGAAACGACCCGCCGCGTGGGCGAGCGTTTGCGGGGAAGCCTGACCGGCTCCGACGCGCCGGCCTGGGATATCCGCTGGCTGGAGAACTGGAACCCCGGCGACGTATCAGGCCGGCTTGCCGCCGCAGCCCCGCGTCTCAACGTCCCGGTGCTGCTGATTCAGGGTGGCCTGAGCGACGTCGCGACCGAGGAGCAGACCTCCGCCTTCGCGCAGGCGCTGCCCGACGTCGAACGGGCTCAGGTGGCGGATGCGCGGCTGCTCGTGGCCGACCAGCGGATCGACGCGTTCAATGCGTTGCTGCTCGACTTCCTCGAGCGCCGGCAGCCGCGCGCCGCCCCCGAGTTCCGCAGCGGTTCGGATGCGCGAACGCTGCGCGATGCGCTGGGCTGCTTTGCGACGGGCGTGACGATCGTCACCGCCGCGACCGCGGACGGCCCCATCGGATTGACCGCCAACAGCTTCACGTCGCTGTCGCTGAACCCGCCGCTACTACTCGTCTGCATCGCCAACGGGGCAGGAAGCGCAGCAGCGTTGCGTTTGGCCGACCACTTCGCTGTGAACATACTCCAGATCGGCCAGCAGCCGGTTTCCAACCGTTTCGCGGGCAAGGGACAGGATCGTTTCGCCGCAACCGATTGGCAGCCCGGGGAGATGGGTGCGCCTGTGCTCAACGGATCGCTGAGCACGTTCGAATGTGCACGAGAGGCGCTCCACGAGGGGGGTGACCACTTCATCCTTGTAGGTCGAGTTCACAAAGCCACGTTCGAGCCGAGGCGTGACCCGCTGCTCTATTTTCGAGGCAGGTACCGGAGGCTGCATTTCGCGTGACTCCCGACCTGCGTCGGCGCCGAGGGTCCGTCCACCAGACACGCTGCATGTATAACGCGCGCTCATAGCGCGGAGTGACGAAACGATAAGACACCGCCCCTGGCCAGGGTAGAAGCGCCCAATCGGGCGCTGCGACCACGACCCTGCAGTGCTGGTCGACACGAAGAAAGCGGCCTTGACGCCGCGAGCGTTAGGAGAGGTCATGACGAATTGGATGCGCGGTGGTGCCTTCAAAGAAGCTTCGCGCCGCATGCATGAACAGACGCCGCGCCCATGAAGAAGCAGGCGTACGACTATATAATCGTGGGCGCCGGCTCGGCGGGGTGCGTGCTCGCCAACCGCCTGACGGAGGACCCCGACTGCTCGGTGCTTTTGATCGAGGCCGGCGGGTGGGACCGCGACCCGTGGATTCATATCCCGCTCGGTTGGGGCAAGATTCTGCAGGGACGTCTGCACGACTGGGGCTATTTCGCCGAGCCCGAGCCAAACGTCGGCGGCCGCGAGGTCGAATGTGCCCGGGGCAAGGTGATCGGCGGCTCGTCGTCGATCAACGCGATGACGCATGTGCGCGGCCACCGGCAGGATTTCGACGACCTGGCCGAGGCTGGCCTGAAGGGGTGGTCTTATGCGGACGCGCTTCCGTATTTCAAGAAGCAGGAGAGTTGGGAGAAGGGCGCCGACGACTATCGCGGCGGCGACGGACCGCTGAGCGTTCGCGAAGCGCGTTACGATGATCCCATCGTCGACGCCTACATCGACGCAGGGATCTCGCTCGGACATCCCGTTACCCCGGACTACAACGGGGCGCAGCAGGAGGGTTTCGGCCGCATACAGTCGACCATCCGCAATGGGAAGCGCCACAGCAGCGCCGCCGCTTACCTCCGGCCGGCGCTGCCCCGCCGCAATCTCCATGTGGTGGTCAATGCGCTGACCCACCGGGTCCTCTTAAGCGGCGGGCGCGCCACCGGTGTCGAGTTCAGCGTCAAGGGGCGCGTCGAACGCGCGACGGCGACGCGCGAGGTTCTTCTCTCGGCCGGCGTCATCAACACGCCGCAGATCCTGATGCTGTCCGGCATCGGCGATCCCGAGGCCCTGCGCGGCGCCGGCGTGACCTGCGAGGTCGATGTGCCGGGGATCGGACAGAACCTGCAGGACCATCTCATCACGATGGCCGCGTACAGCCGCAAGTCGAAGAGCACGTTCCTCCATAACATGCGCGCCGACCGCATCGTCCTCTCGCTCGCCAAGGCGCAGTTTCTGGGCAAGGGGTTTGCAACCGTGCTGCCGCAGGGGCTGATGGCGTTCATCAAGTCCGATCCGTCTCTTACGATCCCCGACACCCAGTTGCTCTTCCATGCCGGGCCGCTGCAAGCGGGCCCTTACTTCGCGCCTTTCCGCAAGGCGTTCGCGGACGGCTTTTCGTGCCGGGCGGTGCTTTTGCGGCCCGAGAGCCGTGGGCGGGTGGCGCTCGCCAGCAGCGATCCCGCCAAAGCGATGCGCATCCACTTCAACTTCCTCGCGACCGACAGCGACAAGGCGGCCATGCGCGCGTCCTTTCGTGCGATGCGCGAGATCGGTCGCCAACAGCCCCTCTCGTCCTCTGTGGATCGCGAGTTCATTCCCGGAGGCAAGGTCGAGTCGGACAGCGAGATCGACGAGCACATTCGATCCACTTCGATGACCGCGCATCACCCGCTCGGCACGTGCAGGATGTCGGTCGATAGTGATCCCATGGGCGTGGTGGATGCGGATCTGCGCGTCCGTGGGATCGAGGGACTTCGCGTGATCGACGCATCGGTGATCCCCAACATGATCGGAGGAAACATAAACTCCGCCATCATGATGATAGCGGAGCGGGCGGCGGACCTGATCCGCGGGCGCGATCCGGTCGCGCCTTCCATCGTGTCCTCTGGCGAGGTCGCGCGACATGCTGTCGGCGCTGGTTTGACGGTGTGAAGCGGGCAAGAGTGCCAACGGTCGACAAACCGCGGGAAAGATCGCCGACGTGCGGGCGGATCGCGATCACGTCGTCGTATTGGCATGATCCTGCATCGAGCGCGGGCACATGAGCGGCATCGACGTTAGCGACCTCATTGACGGCCAACCGATCTCCGGCTTCCAGATCAAGGTCTTCTTGCTGTGCGGAATGATCGTGGTTCTTGACGGCATCGATTATCAAGTGATCGGCATCGCGGCGCCTTTGCTCAGTGCCGAGCTCGGCATCGCAAAGCCGCTTCTCGCCTGGATCTTTGCCGCAGGCGCTCTTGGCGCGGCGATTGGTGGGCTGACGTGCGGACCGATCGCCGACCGTCATGGCCGCAAGCGCGTCCTCGTCGCAACGTCTGTCCTTGCAGGCGCGGGAACCATGGCGACATCGCTCGCCGATGGCTTTACGACACTCGTGCTTCTGCGCCTCGTCACAGGCTTCGGGCTCGGCGGCGCTGTCCCCTGCTTCATAGCGCTCACGTCGGAATATGCGCCCCAGGCACGCAGGGCGTCGATCATCAGCTTGCTATGGGCGGCCTTTCCGTTCGGCGGGATGATCGGAGGGTTCGTCAACGCTTATCTGATCGGCCGCTACCATTGGCAGTCGCTTTTTTACGTTTGGGGAGCAGCGTCCATAGCCGCAGCGATCGTGCTGGCTGTCTTCCTTCCGGAGTCCATCCGCTTCCTGATCGACCGCGGTCGCGACGACCGGCGTGTCGCGGCGATCGTCCGCCGCCTGGCCAGACAGGTGGGGAGCGACTTCTCAACGCCAGACGCCTCCAAGCGCGCGCCGTTCAAATCCTTGATTGGGCAATTACTGACTGCGGATCGGGCTCCCGCGACCGTGTCGCTCTGGATCGCGATGTTTGTGCTCATCGGCGGACTGACCGTGATCACGACATGGTCGCCAACCTTGCTGGCGCCGCATGGGTTTAGCCCCGCTGACGCCGCGACCATTGTCGCCTTGCACGGCTTGGGATCCTTTGCCGGGACGAGCGGTGCGGGTCGGCTCATCGAGCGGTTCGGCCTCGCCCGGATCGTCGTACCGGCGTTGCTGTTGGGGGCCACCGGTGTGTACTGCCTTGGTTCGCTCAATCACGTCGTCGTCGGCGTGGCGGCATGCGTGTCCGGCGTCTTCTTGGGGCTTAGTTCGTCGAGTGGGGTCGCGCTGTCGGCGCTCATCTATCCCGCTTCGGTACGTTCCACGGGTACCGGTTGGGCCATGGGTTTCGGGCGGTTCGGCGCGGTCGCCTGTCCGGTCGCGGTAGGGGCGCTCCTAGCAGCTGGTCTCGGCACCTCGGACGTGTTCGGCGCTCTTGCTGTTCTTTTGCTCGCCGGCGTTCCCTGTGTCCTGGTCCTGTCCGCACGCGATCGACGGCAATGTTCGAGCATCGCAATCAGCGAGCGGGCGATGCCTTTCGGACGATGAGGGCGTCAGCCGTAGCGTGCGAGCATCGTTCGCCGACCAGATTTTGCGGAACAAACAGCTTTGAAGCGGGAGGAAATAGATCATGTCACAGGATTTGACGGCGAGCGAGAGGTTGCTTCGCGAGGTAGGCGGAGATCTCGATCACGCCGGCTCAAACCGTAGGTCGTTCATGGCGGTAGCCGCTTTGGGTGCACTTGGTGGGGCCGCATCGGCGCAAGCGGCCGCCATGTCAGATGCCAGGCCACCGCGGGCGTCGAGCCGGAGCTTCGGCGCGAGCGATCGCGAGCAGCTTGACCGGTTGGCCGTGGCCGAGTTGGTCCAGCGGGAGCGCTCCGCCCGTGACCAGCAGATGTGGGATGAGATGGCCGAATGCTACCACCCCGAGTCCCGCATCGAAACGGCCTGGTTCAAGGGCACGGGCGCCGAGTTCGTCGCGGCAACGCGTCGTACCTTGGGAAACGGCAAGATCGTGAGCCTTCATCAGCTTGCGCCATCGGTCGTGAAGATCAGGGGCGACCGTGCGCTTGCCGACACGGGGTGCCAGCTCCTCGGGTTTCAAGATTTTGAAGGTGTTCCGGTCGTCCGCATGGGACAGGTACGATTGCTTTGGCGTGCCGAGAAGCTCGGAAGCGCATGGCTTATCATGAGTCTGAACGTAATCTACGTCCGCGACCTCCTGCTGCCGTGCAACCCGAATAAGGTGCCGAAAATCGACGACGCCGAGATCGCCAAGTACCGGCTATCCTATCGCTACGAGAGCTTGGTGTTCGCGCACGCGGGGCGCCCGGTGCATGACGACCTGCCAGGCATCGATCGTCCCGAAACGGTAAGCGCGGTGCGCGCCGCCGATGCGGCTTGGCTTGCAGGCGCCTGATCTGAGTTCGCCGTTTTAGAGCCGAGCGGGGCATGATCTGGTTGCAACCCGAAGAGCGGCAATCGGTGCTGCGCCAGCGGCCGGGTATAATACAAGCTGATAGTGAGCCGGATATTTCCAATAAGACACCGTCCGTCGGATCGTTAAAGCCCGTATGACATCAGACGCTGAAGGGCGGCGGGTATCCCGAACGGCAAAGTCGACGGGCGTCTCGCTGCCTCTCCGGTCCATCAAGCCGCGACCTGATGGCAGCGGGCCGGCCTTCTGCGTCTCGACGATGAAGTTATAAAACCAAATAGGGAGAGGAATATGAGGACGTCTTGCTCGGTCATCGCGATTTTGGCGATGGGCATGTCCAATGCTGCATGGGCGCAGAACACGCCGGCAGTGCAGCAGGCCGATGCGCCTTCGGAGAGCGGACAGCTCGAAGACATCGTCGTCACCGCCCAGAAGCGCGCCCAGAACCTGCAGGACGTGCCGCTCGCGGTAACGGCGGTCACCGGCGAAACGCTCGCCGCGACCGGCGTGACGGACACGGCAGCGCTGAACGTCGTGGTTCCCGGCATCACGATCCGGGTCAGGAACGGCGACTTCCAACCCTCGATCCGCGGCGTCAGCACGGGCGCCGGCAACGTCGAAAACCCGGTGGCTCTCTACATCGACGGAGTCTACTACCCGAACCAGCGCGAGGGCCTGCGCGAGCTGAACGACATCGAGCAGATCGCGGTGCTGAAAGGGCCGCAGGGTACGCTGTTCGGTCGCAACGCGACCGGCGGCGTGATCCAGATCACGACCCGTTCCCCCAGCCGCGAGTTTAACGGCAGCATCGGCGCGAGTGTCGAGTCCTATGGCACCGTGCGTGGGAACGCATATCTGTCGGGCCCGCTCGGCGAAACGCTCGCCGGAAGCCTGTCGGGCACCTACGTAAAGCAGTTCGACGGCTACGGGGACAATTTTACGACCGGGCGCGATACCTACCGGCTGAACCACAACTGGTCGCTCCGCGGCAAGCTGCTGTTCGAGCCAGGGGCCGACACCAACATCACTCTGATCGGCGACTATGGCCGCAGGTCGGGCTTCGAGGGCACCTATTACCGGCCCTTTCCCGGGACCCGCTTGGCGGTGCCCGACACCACTCCAAGGAACGTTTACGACAGCGTCATCAACTATGACCCGATCAGAACGGTGAATGGCGGCGGCGCCAGCCTCAACGTCGAGCACGAGTTCGGCTTCGCACGCTTTACGAGCATCACCTCCTATCGAAACACGAAGTCGCATACGAACATCGACGCAGACGCGTCTCCTTTGACGATCTTCCATGTGGACGGCGGCATCAACCACAACAAGGACTTCACCGAAGAGCTGCAGCTCTCTTCTCTTCGAGGTTCGAAGATAAATTGGGCTATCGGCGCCTTCTACTTCGGGGCGAACAACAGGGTGAATAATTTCTCGTTGACGTTCGGCGGTCCGTTTACACCGTTACCGACATCTACGCGGGTGATTTCCGGAAACGGTCAGGAGAAGACGGATTCGATCGCGCCGTTCGGGCAGGTCGATTTCGAGGTCCTGCCTGACACCCGGTTGACGCTCGGCGGGCGCTACACCTACGAGCGGCGCGAGCTCAACGTCACCCAGAGCGCGACACTCGTCAACGGCACGGTGATCCCCACATTGGCCTCCGTCCTGGGTGCCGAGAAGACGGCCCGCAAGTTCACGTATCGCGTGGCGCTGGATCACAAGTTTTCGGAGCGCGTGCTGGGCTATGCGTCCTACAACCGTGGCTTCAAGAGCGGCGGCTTCAACATCATCAATCCGGCTAACCCGGCGTATAATCCGGAACAGCTGGACGCCTATGAAATCGGCCTAAAATCCGAATTCGCCGACAGACGGGTTCGTCTCAACCTGGCCGGCTTCTACTACGACTACAAAGACGTCCAGGTCGTCCAGATCGTAAATCTTCCCGGGTCGACCGCCGGCGTCCAGTTGATCACGAATGGCGCCAAGGCGGAGCTCTACGGGCTCGATGCCGATCTCGAAGCGCAGCTGGCCCCCGGATTGACCCTCACGGCCGGCGTTGAGCTCCTCCACAACGAGTTCACGGACTTCCGCAATTCGGTGATCTCGTCGCCGCGCCCCGCGCCCGCTGGCGGCGTCATCCAGACGACCGGCGACGTCACCGGCAACCGTCTGCCCGGGGCGCAGAAGGTGAGCGGAAACATCGCCCTGAAATACACGACGCCGGTGTCCTTCGGCGAGCTCAACTTTAACGCGAGCGAGAGCTACAACGGCTCCTACTATTTCGAGCCCGACAATGTCCTGAAGCAGAAGTCGTTCAATCTCGTCAATATGTCGGTCGGTTGGACATCATCCGATGAGAAATACAGCGCGTCGGTATTTGTCCGCAATCTGCTGGACGAAAGGGTGCTGGCATCGGGGGCCTCGATCGGGATCGGGTTCATGCAGGTCGCCTTCAATCCACCCCGGATCTTCGGGGCATCCGCCGGGGTGAAGTTCTGACGAGGGGTGCTCGGGATGGCGCGGCCCTCGGGGGCTAAAGCCGTCCCGCGGATCCTGAAGCGCTTGAGCCCGATTGAACGAAATGAGGACTATTGTATGACTTCCGATCACGTCGCACCTGCGGTCGTGTCTCGTCTAGCCGAAGCGGATCGGTCGGAAAGCACCTCGTCCGCCATGACGCCCCTTCCTGACGGGCCGATCGCGCTACCGGAGCATCTCGGTCTCTACTATGGCGGGGACTGGCACAAGCCCCAGGCGAAAGCGCACACTCCGACGACGAACCCTGCGACGGGCGAGCATCTAGCAGACGTGGCGACCGCAGGTGCCGAAGATGTCGACCTCGCGGTCGTAGCCGCCGAGGCGGGGTTCAAGGTTTGGCGCGCGACGGCACCGGCGGATCGTGCCCGTACGATGCGCCGCGCCGCGGCGGTCATCCGCGCGCACGGCCATGAACTCGCCGCGCTCGACGCGCTCGACGGCGGCAACCCGATTGCGGAAATGCACCGGGATGCCGAGACGGCAGCATCGTCGTTCGAGTTCTTCGCGGGACTGGTGACCGAGATGAAGGGCCACTCTGTCCCGATGGGACATGATCGGCTGAACTTCTCCGTGCGTGAGCCAATCGGCGTCGTATCGCGGATCGTCGCCTTCAATCACCCCTTCATGTTCGTCGGCGGGAAGGCCGCGGCGCCCCTGGCGGCCGGCAATGCGGTAATCATGAAGCCCCCCGAGCAGGCGCCGCTGTCGGCGTTGCGGCTGGCGGAACTGATCGGCGGATTGTTCCCGCCAGGTGTGTTCAACGTCATCTCGGGCGGCGCCGAGGCGGGGGCGGCGCTTGCCTCGCATCCCGGCGTCGGCATGACGACGCTGATCGGCAGCGTCCCAACGGGACGGCGCGTGATGGCGGCGGCGGCCCAGTCGATAAAGCCGGTCCTGCTTGAACTCGGCGGCAAGAATCCGCTGATCGCGTTCGACGACGCGGATCCGGACGCGGTGGCGAAGGCGGTCGTCGCGGGCATGAACTTCTCCTGGTGCGGTCAGTCCTGCGGCTCGACCAGCCGGGCATTCATCCATGCAAGTATCTACGACGCGGTGCTTGATCGCGTGGTCGAGCACGTTCGGAGGTTCAAACCCGGCAACCCGGTTGACCCGGCAACGACGATGGGTGCGATCATCAGCAGAGCGCAGTACGAGCGGGTGCTGCACTACATCGAGGCGGGTAAGGAAGACGGGGCGAGGTTGCTCTACGGCGGCAAGCGACCCGACGACCCCGATCTCCAGAACGGCTATTTCGTCGAACCGACGGTCTTCTGCGACGTCGAGCAGACGATGCGCATCGCGTCGGAAGAGATATTCGGACCGGTGCTGAGCATCCTGAAATGGTCGGACTATTCGGAGATGATGCGACAGGTAAATGGCGTGGAATATGGACTGACGTGTTCGATCTGGACCAATGATCTCAATCGTGCGCACCGTACCGCGCAGGCGGTCGAGGCCGGGTTCGTCTGGGTCAACGAGGTCGGCAAGCACTTCGAAGGCGCGCCGTTCGGCGGGGTCAAGCAGTCGGGCATAGGCCGCGAGGAGTGCCTGGAGGAGCTACTGTCGTTCACGCGCGAGAAGAACATCCACATCAAGATGCCCGTCCTGTGACGCCTCGCGCAGCCCTGTCACATCGGCGCGACGCATGCGCCTTGTTCGTCAGGACGAGCGGGGCGTACGCATGCCGCTGATCGGTGATCTCGCCGTCGCCAATCACATCCTCTACGATCAGGGCATTCTGGACGGCTTTGGCCATGTCAGCGTTCGGGATGAACGCGACTCCGAACGCTTCCTGCTCTCCAGGAACATGGCGCCGGCGCTCGTCACGCCAGCCGACGTGCTTGCCTTCGACCTGACGGGCGACGCGGTGATCGCGGACGGTCCGCGCGTGTACCTTGAGCGGTTCATCCACGCCGCAATCTATCGGGCTCGTCCGGACGTCATGGCGGTGGTCCATAGCCACGCGCCTTCCGTCCTGCCGTTCGGGCTGGTCAGGGGGGCCGAGCTTTGCCCCATCTGCCATATGGGCGGGTTCATCCGTCGGGGTACGCCCATATACGAAATCCGCGACGATTGCGGGCTTGCGAGCGACCTGCTGATCCGGTCGATCGAGATGGGGGCGAGTCTGGCGAGGAAGCTGGCAGACCACCCGCTGGTGCTGATGCGGGGGCACGGCATGACCGTGGTCGGGGATTCGCTGCCTCAGGCGGTCTTCAGGGCGATCTACACGGAGAGCAACGCCCGCATCCAGCTTGCCGCAAGCCAGCTCGGCACCCCCGAATACCTGACGGTCGAGGAAGCGGCGGCCGCCGACGCCGCGAACGCCGGACAGATCGGCCGCGCCTGGGATTTCTGGGCAGCCTGTGCGGCGGCAGCGACGCACTCGCTGCGCGTATACGTGAATACGGATTAGGACCCGATCGGCCCGGATCGACCCCCGGCGGCGTGGCTTCGGCGTGAGTCCGAGCGCTACCTCGATGCCTCCGGGCGGATCGTCGCAAGGCCGTGGGCGACGATGGCCTCTATGTTGTCCTTCAGGCAGCGGATGAAGGCGTTGGCGGCGCCATTCACGTTGCGGTCCCGCACCGTTATCACACCTGCCGGGCGCAGCGGATATTCGACGGGGATCGGGCGCATGGCGAGCGTGCCGCGGTTGAGATCGCCGAGCAGGACCATCGGCGGCACGATCGTGAAGGCGTTCGTCGAAAGCAGTATCTCCCTTGTGAAGTTGTAGGACGTCGACAGGAGCGCCGCACCTGAATCTAGTCCGAGCGCCTCGAGCACCAACTCGATCTCCGTGGCGACCCGCACCGGTGCGACCGGAAGAATGAACTCGAACCGGCCCAGCGCCTCGAGGTCGAGTTCCTCATCGCGGAACAGCGGATGACCGGTGCGCGCCACGATCGCCATCGGGTCGCTCCACAGCTCCTGGCGCAGGAAGATGTCCTGAGGCGAAACCTCGTAGAAACGGCCAACGATGAGGTCGATCTGCCCCGCGGCGAGAAGTGGCAGGAGCTCCTCCGTCCTCCCTTCCTCCAGGCGGATGCGAAAGGCGGGGTTTTCAGCTTTGAGCTTAATTACGACTGCCGGAGCGAGCCCCGCGGCCGCCGTCGGCAAAGCGCCTACTGCGGCGATCCCACCGAACGCTCCGGTGAAGAGGTCGAGGTCCTCCTCGGTGCGCCGGAGTTCCGCCAGGATCCGCCGGCCGCTTCGCACCAGCACCATGCCAGCCTCTGTCGCCCTCACTCCACGCGTATGCCGCTCGAACAGCCGCGCCCCCACCAGTTCTTCGAGATCCTTGAGGCTTCGAGTGAGAGCCGGCTGACTGACCCCAAGCGCTGTGGATGCCTTCAGCAAGCTGCCATGGACCTCCAATGCGTCGACCACCCTCAGGAGGTGGAGCCGCAGTTTCTGATCGAGATACCGTCTCATTGGACGTCCTGCCCTCCTAACCATCCGACGCATGCCGCACACGCAGGAACACTGGCGCCAGCCTAAGCGTCGATCAGTCCGCTATCAACATTGCTTATAGCAAGCCTCGGCGATTCGATACGACAAGGACGTCTCCCCGATCCACCTTACGCAATGCGCATAGCGCCGATTACTTCGGTCGCGCCAATAAGATAGACGATGAAGGAGAGGCGAGGATGAAGGGGAGCACTCTTTTAGGCTGCGCGTCCATCGCGGCGGTCGCGCTCGCAACGCCCGCGATGGCGCAGACCACCTCACCGCAAGCGCCTGCCGAGCCCGCCGCGGCCAACGGGCCGGACGACGCTTCAGGTGTCGGTGCCGACATCGTCGTCACTGCCCAGAAGCGGTCGGAGAACCTCCAGGCCGTCCCCATCGTAATTTCGGCGTTCTCCAACGAGCGTCTCGAAGCAACGGGCGTGCAGACCACCTCGCAGCTTACGACGCTGACCCCCGGGCTGAATGTCCGCATCACGAACGGCTCGTTCCAGCCCACCATACGCGGCATCGGCACGAGCGCCGGGTTCGTCGAGAACCCCGTGTCGCTATACGTCGATGGCGTATACATCCCCCAGCAGCGCGAAGGCGTCCGGGACCTGAACGACATCGCGCAGGTCGCCGTCTTAAAAGGTCCGCAGGGAACGTTGTTCGGCCGCAACTCCACCGGCGGCGTCATACAGATCACCACACGCACGCCGAGCCACGAACCGCACGTCGACGCCGAGTTGGGCATCGACAACTTCGAGACGCTGCGCAGCGCGCTCTATCTGACGGGGGGGCTGACGCCGACACTGGCGGCCAGCGTGTCGCTCCAATACACGACGCAGGGCATCGGCTGGGGCAAGAACTTCACCACCGGCAACGATACCCGCCGAACCGATCACCGGTTTAACGTGCGCGGCAAGCTCCTGTTCGAGCCGACGTCGACCACGACCGTGACCCTGATCGGCGAGCATTTCGACCGGCGCGACTTCGGCGAGGCGCGTACGGCTTTTCCCGGCACACAGTTCGTCTATCCAGGCTTTGGACCGGTCGGCAGCGCGTACGACACCTACGGCGACGGCGACGGCGAGGTGAACTTCCACGGTGAGTCCGGCAGCCTGACCGTGGACCAGGACATCGGCTTCGCCAAACTGCAGTCGATCACCTCGTACCGCTACAGCAATGGCTTTACGTCTTTCGACAACGACGCGGTGGCGAGCCCGTTCTTCTTTGTCCACATCGACAATCAACCAAGCCGGAACTACTCTGAGGAGCTTCAGCTCCTGTCGCCTGGAGGTGGCTCGTTCAACTGGGTCATCGGCGCCTTCTACCTGCACACGTTCGACTCGTTGGCGCCGTCTATCACCTCCGTGCGACCGCCGCTTTTCCCGCGGGTCGCAGTGATCCGGCGCGACAGCGAGCAGACCGCTGAGTCGGTCGCGGGTTTCGCGCAGTTCACATGGGAGTTCCTGCCGGACACGAAGCTGACCGGTGGCGCGCGCTACACCTATGAGCGACGCCGCTTCGATGCCACCCAGACGACCACGAGCGCGTTGGGGGTCGTCCCTGTCCCCGTCAAGGGAACGCTCTCCATCGAAAAGCCGACCTTCCGGGTTGCGCTGGACCACGAGTTCGTCCCGCGCGTGCTCGGCTATGTCTCCTTCAACACGGGTTTCAAGAGCGGCGGCTACAACCTCCTGGCGCCGCTCGCGCCCGCATATCAGCCAGAAACGCTGAAAGCCTATGAAGGTGGGGTCAAGACCGAGCTGTTCGACCGAAACCTGCGCTTTAACGCATCGGCCTTCTACTACGACTATACGAACATCCAGGTTTCGCAGATCATCAACAACCTTTCCACGGTGAGCAACGGCGCCAAGGCGAGGCTCTACGGGTTGGACGTGGACGTCGAGGCGCGTCTCGCAGAGGGCCTGCGCTTCACGGGCGGCATCGAGCTACTTCACGCCGAATTCACGAAATACGCCAATGCGCAGATCGCGAGGATCAACCCGGCCGGGGGCGGGATCATCGGCTCCGGCGACGTCTCGGGCAATCGCATTCCGCTGTCGCAGAAGGTCGCGGGCAACGCTTCGCTCGACTACGAGACCGATCTTCGCGGAGCGCGGCTGCACCTGAACGTCCTCGGCAACTACAATGGCAGCTATTTCTTCGAACCCGACAATCTGTTGCGTCAGCGCGCGTATGTCATCCTGAACACGTCGGCGGAGATCACCTTACCGGGCGACAGGATCAGCGTGATGCTTTGGGGCCGCAACCTGCTCGACAAAGCGGTGATCGGAACCACCAACGCGGTGGCGACCGGCTTCCCCACTACTTACAACTCACCTCCGCTCACCTACGGTGCGACGCTGCGGGTGCGCTACTGATGTGGGTCACGACGCAGCGGGCTACCGCCGATCACCCGTGCGGGAGTTTTCGGGCGCACGGAACTGGACCGCTGGGACCAGCACATCGGATCTCCAAGGCCGTAGCGGCCACGTCGGAAAGCTTGTCGAGGATTTGAATATGCGCAGGTCGATTGCGATCATCATGACCATCGCGGGGGCATGCGCGTCGCCGGGACTGAGCGGTGCACCCCGCGATCGGTTGCTGGTCGCGCTGCCCTCGGGGCAGCTTCAAGGCTCTGCGGACGATGCCGGGGTCGTCGCGTTCAAGGGCATCCCTTTTGCCAAGGCTCCCGTTGGCGCGCTGCGCTGGCGGTCGCCGCGCCCTGCTGTGTCCTGGCGCGGTGTGCGCGACGCCACGCGCTTCGGGTTGCGGTGTCTCGCACCCGCGGGCGGGCCGCTGGCCTCAGACACCCCCTCCGGCGAGGACTGCCTGACCGCGAACGTCTGGACGGCCGCGCCGTTTGCCGCGGTGCGGCGGCCCGTGATGGTGTGGATTCACGGCGGCGGATTTCAGTTCGGCTCGTCGCAGGATGCAAACATGGACGGCAGCAGGCTGGCTGCCAAGGGCGTCGTCGTCGTCAGCTTCAATTATCGGCTGGGCGTTCTCGGGTTCCTGGCGCATCCGGAGCTCGACGCGGAAGGCTCCGCTTCGGGCAATTATGGCCTGCAGGACCAGATTGCGGCGCTCCGTTGGGTCAAGGCGAACATCGCGCGTTTCGGTGGCGATCCTACTAACGTGACGGTGTTCGGAGAGTCGGCTGGGGCAATGTCGATCGGGCTGCTGATGTCCTCGCCGCAGGCACGAGGCTTGTTCGGCAAGGCCATCGGCGAGAGCGGTGCCTTCTGGGACAGCGAGCACGGGTCGATTCCGACCCGAGCGGAGGCGGAAGCGCGCGGTCGCGTGCTGGCCGATCGCTTGGGCCACGGAACGGTGAAAGCTCTTCGCGAACTGCCGGGTCAGCAGCTGATTACCGACACGCAGTGGGACATCCACGCGGATCCAGTCATCGACGCATTCGCACCGAGCATCGATGGCATGGTCCTGCCGATCACCCCGGCAGCCGCATTCGAGCAGCGTCGGCAGCCGATGATCCCGCTTCTGACCGGACGCAACGGGGCGGAGGACTTCATCTTCCGCGGCCGTGCGCTTCCGCATGCGACCGCTGCACAGTTCCGCGAGGCGGCCGCCGAGCTGTTCGGCAAGGACAGGCTCGCGGAGTTCCTGGAGCTGTACCCCGCGGCCACCGACGAGGATGCCGCCGCATCTGCGAACGCGCTCATCGGTGACCTGGCGATCAGTGAGCAGAACTGGGCATGGGCGCAAATGCATGCTCGTTCGAGCGGGCGCCCCGTCTTCGTCTACGATTTCCGCCACAGTTCCGCCTATTCGCCGATGCCCATCCATGGCGCGGAGATCGACTTCGTGTTCGGCACGCTCACACGCCAGCGGATGACCAAGCCCGGGGCGACACCCGGTGTGCGGGATCGGGAAGTCGCCGATCAGATCATGTCGTACTGGACGAACTTCGCCCGCAGCGGAAATCCCAATGGGCGCGGCTTGCCGCAATGGCCTGTGTACCGGCCGGGCGCGCCAGAGGTGATCGAATTCGGAGCGACCACTTCGCCAAAGGCTGAACGCGACACCGCCCGCTATGCGTTTCTCGAAAGCTTCCGGCAGGACGGGCGCCTACCGGAGCGGTGGCGCCGCCTTGGCGGGGCCGATACCGCATCGCCAAGCAGCCGACATTGAGCGCCTCCGGTGGCCGTGAACCGGTTCGATCTAGGATATGCATATGAGCCGTGACGACACCGACCAGCTGCCGCAATTGGACGCAAGGATCGATCGGGCCTGGTGGATTCTGCTGGGTGCCGGCCTTTGCATATTCTGCGGGCAGCCCGCGGTGCTTTTGTTCACGTTTGGTGTGTTCGTACCGGAAGTCGTGACCGCGACAGGCTGGGACCCGGTGACGATCGCGGCCGCCATCGCGCCAGGAACGATACTCGCCGCGCTGATGGCCCCGGCGGTCGGCTGGGCCGCCGACAGGTTCGGTGTCCGGGCGCTCGCCATGTTCGGCGGCCCTGCATGGGGGCTCGGGCTCATTCTGCTCGGCCTCATGCCGCAGAGCGCCGGCGGCTTCGTCGGCTTCCTAGCGCTCGCCTGCGCCCTGGGATTCGCCGGCACCCCGGTGCTTTATGCGCAGCTGGTGACCGGCTGGTTCTCGACGCGCCGCGGCCTTGCGCTGAGCGTCATGTTCGGCTGCAGTTCGCTCGGCGTTGGATCCTGGTCCCCGATCGCCGCGAACCTGATGCACCTCGGCTGGCGCAACGCATACGCGATCATTGGCTGCGCCGCAGGCTCCATCATCCTCCTGTCCTCCATCCTCCTGCTGCGAAGCGCCCCGCGAGCGGCACCGCGACCCGGGCAGGCCGCGATCGAGGGGTTCACGCTGCGCGACGCGGTCAGGACGTCGACCTTCTGGCGGATCGCCATCGTGTTCATGCTCCTGACCGGTGCGCTGGGAGGGGGCTCAGTCAACCTGCCGGTGATCCTGCGCCAGAACAACCTGTCGCCCGAGACCGCCGCTTCGATCATGGGGGTGGTGGGCATCTCGATGTTCGTCGGCATGGTTTCGGTGGGCATCCTCCTAGACCGCTGGTTCGCGCCTTATGTTACCGCGGCGTTCGCGATGCTGCCGCTCGCCGCCTTCACGCTGCTTCTTTTCAATCACTCCACCCCCGCGTTCTTCTTTGCCGCGGCAGGGATCGGCTGCGGACTGGGATCGGAACTGAACGCTGCCGCCTACATCGTCTCGCGAGCGTTCGGGATCGGGGCGTTCGGCGCGATCTACGGGCTGATCACCCTGGCCTTTGGGCTCACCACCGCCACCGGTCCCGCCCTGGTCGGCGCGGCGCTCGCCACGTCCACCAATCTCAATCTGATTTTCGGCTGTGCCGTCGCACTGCTGATCGTCGCTATCAGCGTCCTCCTCACGCTCAAGCCCACCAATCTTCCGTTCCGCCCACCTGCGCGGGCGGTACCGGTTCGAGTGGAGCCCGGCACGATCTAGAAAGCGCGAACCCATAGTTGACACGATGACTATTCTGACGCAAATGAAGGTCAGAAGAGATTCGCTGTCTAGTTTCAAGGTAGCGCCACTAGGAGGATGATGAGATGCAGGACCTTCTGACCCGTTCCGACGTTCGCCCAGCCCTCAACGGCGATCCGGTAGCCTTGGCGACGGCGATGGTGCCGACGTTGCGCAAGCGGCAGGCCGAAACCGATCTGCAAGGCCGCACGCCCTCGAAGACGCACGAGGAGCTGGAGAATGCCGGGCTGTTCTCGCTGACGCTTCCGCGGGCGTATGGCGGCTACCAGGCGACGACGACGACCTACATGAATGCGGTGTCGCAGATCGGTCGCGGCGATGCCGGCGTGGCGTGGGCCGTGTCGCTCGTCAACGCATGCAACTGGATGGCCGCCGGCCTCTATCCCAAGCACGTTTCGGACGAGGTGTTCGACAAGCCGAACGCGCGCTGCTCGGGCGTGTTCTCGGCGCGGGGCTGCAAGGCTCGGCCGGTTCCCGGCGGCATCCTGGTCGAGAAAGGCATGTGGTTCTTCAACTCGGGCGTCTACCACGCGCAGTGGGACCTGCTCGGCGTCCCCATGTTCGACAAGGCGGGCGAGCCGATCGGGCCGGGTGTCGCCCTTGTGCCGATGAGCGACGTCAAGATCCTGAACGACTGGGACACGATCGGCCTGCGCGGCAGCGGCAGCTCGAACGTGAGCATGGAGAACGTGTTCATTCCCGACGAGCGCATCGTCCCGCTGAAGGGCTGCAACGAAGGTACGGTGGTCGGAGCGTTCCCGGACGAGGATTCGTACCACACGGCGTTCGCACCGCTGATGATCGCCATCCTAACCTTCCCCGTGCTGGGTGCTGGCATGCACATGCTGGAGGAGTTCATCGAGACCCTGCCCAAGCGCGATATCAAGCTCACGCCGTACACCAAGCAGGCCGAAGCCGTGGCCACGCAGTACACGATTGCGGAAGCCGGCTCCAAAATCGACGCCGCAAAGGCGATCATGGCGAAGGCGTGCAGCGACATGGATATGTGGGCCGCCAAGCACGAGAACATGCCGCTGCTCGAGCGGGCTCGCGTCACCCGGGATTCGGCGTATTCGGACCGGCTGGTATGGGAGGCCGTGGACGCGCTTGCGACGGCGAGCGGCGGCTCGTTCTCGCGGCGCGGCAACATCTTCAATCGGCTGTGGGGCGACGTGAAGGTGGGCTCCATGCACCCCTTCGTATCCGTGGTGATGAACTTCGAGAATTACGGCCGGATTGCTGCCGGCGTCGACGGGCTGATCATGCCGATTTGATGGTTCACTAACCGATCGTGGGCTTTCGCCGCGGCAATTCCGGTTGTCGCGGCGTGCCTTTCGAAGCGGCCGGCCGACAACGATCGGGTGATGTTCGAGTGAGGGAGAGATGGTGATGGCGCGCTACGACGGCAGGATCGGGGACGTCGAGATCGCGCACGTCCTCGACTGCACGATCCTGGGTGAGACTGCCCAGACCTGGTTTCCCGACTTTGACCGGAATGCCGTACGGCCGCACGAACATTGGCTTTGCCCGCACCATTTCGATGCGGAGACGGGCCGCATCCCGATGCCGGTGCAAAGCTTCGTTCTGCGGACCAAGCATCACAATATCCTGATCGACACATGCGTTGGCAACGACAAGGAGCGGCCGGGACCCGGGCTCGGCGAGTTTCATCGGCTGACCACCGATTACCTCGGTCGCCTCGCCGCAATCGGGCTGCGGCCCGAGGACATCGACTATGTGATGTGCACGCACCTGCACGGCGATCACATCGGCTGGAACACGCGCCTGATCAACGGACGCTGGGAGCCGACCTTCCCCAATGCGCGCTACATCATGTCGCGGACCGAGCTGGACGCCACGCGCGAAGCGGCGGAAGCGACGAGCTTCGTCGCGCTGAAGAATTGCTATGAAGACTCGATCCGGCCCGTCCTCGAAGCGGGGAAAGCGGACTTCGTGGATGGCATCCATGAAATGCTGGACGTGATTACGCTCCGCCCGGCCCCGGGACATTCTCCCGGCAACATGCGGATCGAGCTGCGCTCCGCGGGTCAGACCGGCGTCTTTGCCGGGGATATCGTCCATTCCCCCATCCAGATCCCGTTCTGGGAGTGGAGCAGCCGCATCTGCTGGGATCGCGAGATGTCCGCAGTGGCGCGGCGCGAGCTGCTCGAATTCTGCGCGTCGGACGACGCCCTCCTGATCCCCGGCCACTTCACGGCGCCCCACGTGGCACGCGTCCGCGAGAGCGCAGGCCAGTTCCGTCTGCAATTCGGCTGGTGAGCCGGACAAGCCTGGAGAAAGCGATTGGCGAGGATCATCGGCGCGATCGCCAGTTCGCACACGCCCACGATTGGCTTCGCGCTCGACGCGGCGAAGCAGAACGATCCGGTCTGGAAGCCGATCTTCGACGCGTACCAACCGATACGCGAATGGGTCGAGGCGAAGCGGCCCGACGTGCTCCTCATGGTCTACAACGACCACATCACGTCATTCTTTTTCGATCACTACTCCGCCTTCTGCCTGGGGGTCGACGACAGCTACGACGTCGCGGATGAGGGAGGCGGCAAGCGCGCCGGCATCCCGCCGATCGGCGGCCATGCCGAACTGTCGCGCCACGTCGCGCAGTCGCTCGTCACCGACGAGTTCGACATGTCGTTCTTTCGCGATCGGCCGCTCGACCACGGCTGCTTCTCGCCGCTGTCCGTCCTTCTTCCCCACGACGGCGGCTGGCCGGTCCGGATCGTGCCGCTGCAGGTCGGCGTGCTCCAGTTCCCGATCCCGACGGCTGCGCGATGCTACAAGCTGGGACAGGCCGTACGGCGCGCCGTGGAGAGCTTCCCCGAGGACCTGTCGGTGGCGATCGTCGCGACAGGGGGTCTGTCGCACCAGGTCCACGGCGAGCGATGCGGGTTCAACAATACGGCGTGGGACGAGACGTTCCTCGACCTGATCGAACGGGACCCGGAGGCGCTCACCCGGCTCACCCACGCCGACTACGCCCGGCTCGGCGGCATGGAAAGCTCGGAAGTCATCATGTGGCTGATCATGCGCGGCGCGCTGTCCGCCAGGATCAGGCGCGTGCATGGCAGCTACTATCTGCCGTCGATGACGGCGATCGCCACGGCGGTGTACGAGAACGAGGCCGAACCGATGTCCGCCGAAACCGCCGCCCGCCACCGAGACGAAATGGCGCGGCAGCTGAAGGGCGCCGAGGAGCTGAAGGGGACTTATCCCTACACGCTGGACAGAAGCGCGCGCGGCTATCGCGTCAACCGCTTCCTCCACGAGCTGGTCGACCCGGGAGCCCGGGCGCGCTTCCGCGCCGACGAAGAAGCCGCCTACCGTGACGCGGAGCTCAGCGAGGAGGAGAGCGCGCTGGTCCGTCGCCGGGATTGGCGGGGCCTGATCCACCACGGCGTCACCTTCTTCGTGCTGGAGAAGCTCGGCGCCGTTCTGGGTCTGTCCAACATCGACATCTACGCCGCGATGCGGGGGCAGTCCGTCGAAGAGTTTCAGAAAACGCGAAATTCCGCGGTGACATACTCGGTCGCATCGCCTCAGTGAGCCCTACGGGTAGGAAGTGGCGCCGGAGGTGACGCAGGGGAGTGTTCCAATGAACGGGCTGATGGCGGGCAAGCGCGGACTCATCATGGGTCTTGCTAACGACAAGTCGCTCGCCTGGGGCATCGCGAGGCAGCTTGCAGCGGCCGGCGCTCAGCTCGCCTTCTCCTACCAGGGCGAGGTCATGCAAAAGCGTGTCCGCCCGCTCGCCGCGCAGCTGGGGGTTGCCCGGCTGTTCGAATGCGACGTGTCGAACATGGACGCGCTCGACGCCACTTTCGCAGCATTGGCCGCGGATTGGCCCACGATCGACTTCGTCGTCCATGCGATCGGCTATTCGGACAAGAACGAGCTGCGCGGCTATTACCTCGATACCAGCCTCGACAACTTCCTGCTGGCCATGAACATCAGCGTCTACTCCTTCGTCGCGGTGGCGAAGCGGGCGGCGGCGATGATGCGCGAGGGCGGCAGCCTGCTGACGCTCAGCTATTACGGCGCGGAAAAGGTGATTCCGCATTACAACGTGATGGGCGTCGCCAAGGCGGCGCTGGAGACGAGCGTTCAGTACCTCTCGGTCGATCTCGGCCGCCAGGGCATCCGCTGCAATGCGATCTCGGCGGGTCCGATCAAGACGCTGGCGGCGAGTGGCATCGGCAATTTCCGCCTGCTCCTGAAGTGGAACGAACTGAACGCGCCATTGAAGCGCAACGTCACGATCGAGGACGTCGGCAGAGCCGGATTGTACCTGCTCAGCGATTTGGCGAGCGGCGTGACCGGCGAGATCCACCACGTCGATGCAGGCTACAACGTCATCGGCATGAAGGCCGAAGACGCACCCGACATCGCGTTGGTATAGACCCTGGCATCTTGCCGGCGTGATTCCGTTGGCGCGACGCGGCCACGAACACGGTCTGTCGCCGGCGCAGGTGAGCGTGCTTGGGCGCTGACGATCATCCTGCGATCGTCAGCCGGAACTGGTCGCGAACGTCGCCCGCAGCGCGGCGCAGCATGGCCTGGTCGGAACCGATGATGAACCCCGTTGCGCCGCGCTGCGCGAAGGGCTCCGCTTCTGCGATATCGCTGGCGAAGATGAATGCCGGGACCTCGTTGCGCCGGCACGCCTCCAGCACGGTGTCGACAGCGTGCGTCACCGCTGGCGCGTCGGTCGCGGTTTCGTCGAGCGACATGGCGAGATCGGCCCGGCCTATCAGGATCGCGTCGATCCCCTCGGTGGAGACGATCGCGTCCAGCTCGTTCAGCGCCGCCGCATCCTCGATCATCGCCACAACCGTCACCGATCGGTCGGCTTCGTCGACATGCGCTGCCATGCCGAGCGCACCGTAGCCACCGGCTCGCGTCGAGTTGGAGAAGCTTCGACAGCCCGCGCGATGGCGGCACGCGCGGGCGACCGTTCGCGCAACTTCGGCAGACGATACGTGCGGGGCGATGATGCCGGCGAAGCCCAGGTCCAGAATCCCGCCAATCCGCGCCGGGTTCGTATCGGCGACGCGTACCAGGCAGGGCGTGTCGCACCCTCTCGCGGCGAGCGCGAGCGTGTCGAGAATTGCGGAATCGAACGGACCATGCTCCTGATCGACCACCAGGAAATCGTATTCTGCGGCGGCCAGGATCTCGGTCGCGTGAACACTCGGCGTCTTCAGGAAGGTGCCGAGAAGCCGATCGCCGCGGTGCAAATGCGCACGAAGACGTGCGGCAGGGCTCACCCTGCGGCGTCCTGCGACCGCGCGGGCAGCACATAGTCGTCCCTGGTTGGCTCGAACACGTCGATTAGCACGGCGTCCGCGCCGTCGAGAGCAATGGTTGCCCCATGGAGGACGCCAGGCTTGATCCTGCAAACGTCTCCCGCGGCGAGACAGAGCGTCTCCTCGCCGACCACCGTCTTTATTCTACCTGAGATGACGACGGTAAACTGCTCGTGGACTTCGTGGGAGTGTAGCTTGGTGGCGGGAAGGCCGGCCTTGATGATCCAGCGCGTCAAGGTGACGTTGTCCCCCTCGATCACCGTGCCACGCAAGTCCGGACGAACTGCATGACGTTCAACATCCGAGTTTCGAGAGACTGTTCCGATCATCGATCGCTCATATCAGACGCATTGCCTATTTCAAAGTTGTGACTTAATGGTCTTGAGCATTTTTCGCCGGCACTTTGGGCGTGTTTAGAGCAGGATTCATGATGGTCAGGCACATGGTCCTGTTTCGCTTCCGCCCCGAAACGGAAGCCCATGCGCGCCGAACGGTGTTGGGCAAACTGGCAGAGCTGCCCAGGCAGTACCCCGCCATGCAGCGCTTCGGCCTCGGTGAGAACGTCAGCGGGCGCGACGACACGTTTTCACACGTGATGACCATGGAGTTCGCGGAGCACGACGAACTGGTCAGCTATCTCAATAGCGATGGCCATGAAGAGTTGGTCCGCATTTGGTTCGCTCCGCACGTCGAGGCGCGTGCGATTGCAAGCTACGAGATGGTCTAAGCCAAGCAGCGAGGTTCCCGATGCAACCGCACACTCTCCTTTCGAACGGTGGCGCCAGCGTCTTTCGGGACGGTGCGGTCGACCGCTTGATCGTCGGCACGGTCGATGGGATTTTCGTTTTGGAGCGCGAGGTGCGGGCGTGGCGTGTGGCCGGCCGCGCCTTGGAAGGCGCGTCCGTCAGCGCCGTGGCGGAGCTCCCGTCAGGAACGCTCATTGCCGCCACGCACGGACTTGGCGTTGCCCGGAGCACGGACGGCGGGGTGAACTGGGACTGGTCGAACCGGGGGATGCCGCAATTCGATCTATGGGCTGCAAGAGGAGGGGTCATCCACGACGAAAGCGTGGCGCTGGTAGGCTCGATGCCGGCTCATCTTATGATTAGCCGCGACGACGGCGTGACCTGGGCCGAGTTGCCCGCCCTGCGGGAGGTGGAGAGCTTCCCACAGTGGTTTTTTCCGCCCCCGCCCAGGCTTGGTCACGTGAAGGAGATCGTCGTCGACCGCGACCGCATCTTCGTCGGCATCGAGGTTGGCGCGCTTCTGGTTTCGGAAGACGGGGGTAGCTCCTTCCGCGATCTCAAGGTCGATCCGGAGCCGGTCGAATGCGACATGCACCGCTTGCTGATCGACCCGCAGACACCCAATCGCATGATTACGGCGGTCGGATTGGTGGGCCTTATCCGGACGGAGGACGGAGGTGGCGTCTGGACACGCGATCCGTCGCTGCCGGAAATGGAATATCCTGACGGGTTGGTCATGCATCCGGACCGCCCGGACGTGCTGTTCATGGCCGCCGGCGTGGGCTGGCCGCCGACATGGTATCGCAAGCGTCGCGCGCAGGGCAAGATCGCGCGCAGCACGGATCGGGGACGCAATTGGGAACGGCTGCTTGGCGGCCTTCCCGACGGGCAGCGGCCTCTCTTCAGCGCGCTTTCCCTGAACACGCGCGCGGACGAAGGCTTTGACCTGTTCACCGCGGACACGGATGGCCAGGTTTATGAAAGCCGTGATGGCGGTGACAGGTGGACGATGATCGCCGAGATCGCGCCGGTCTCGAAAGGCGAATTCTATCGCGCCATGGCGAAGAACCGTCCCCGGATCGCAGGCGTCGACGACATTGTGGTCGATGCGGCGGCGGCCGCTCGTTTCGCCGCTGCCGACATTGCCATCGCCTGACGACGACGCTTGGCGGGTTGTTGCGTCGCCGAAGCGACATCGACGGCCGGCAAGATTTTCTGCGCTACGCTACGCTACTGCCCGGTTGACCAAGCGCCGCTTGCAGGCCGGTCTCAGCAGCGAGAGCATAGTCACGCGAACACCGTCCTTAGCTGCCCCCTCCTGAGTGGTCCATCGACTATGAAAGTCTGGATCGAGGAAGGTACGACGAATGGTTGCGAAAGCACAAGCCCGAGGAGATCATCGGCAGGTTGCGTGAGGTGGAGATCGTGCGGGGCCGGGGCGGTACGGCCGCTGAAGCATGCCGGCGGATCGCGGTCAGCGAGCAAACCTACTATCGCTGGCGCAAGGAGTATGGCGGCCCGAAGACGGATCAGGCGCGGCGGATGTAGGATCTGGAGAAGGAGAACCTGCGGCTACGGCGTGCAATCTCCGATCTGACGCTGGACAAGCTGATCCCGCAGGAGGCGGCACGGGGAAACTTTTGAGCCACGCGCGGCGCCGGCGGTGCATCGACCAGGTGAAGGACATGCTGGACGTATCCGAGCGGCGGGTGTGCCGCGTGCTCGGGCAGCACCGGTCGACGCACCGC
>CAXTWJ010000001.1:0-36068 GCA_964247925.1 uncultured Sphingomonas sp. | reverse complement strand
CGACCTCGCCACCTTCCGCCTCCAGATCGGCTACCAAAACCCGCTCGCGAACTTCCGCGCGGCGCTGAAGGGGATCGCGGCCACCGACACCATTACCGACTACGACCTGGCGCTGGTCGAGGGAGAGGCGGAGGGCGGCGAGGCCGGGCCCGAGGCGGCGCGGGGGGGGGGGCGGGGCCCGGCGGGGGGGCGCGGGTTGCCCCGGCGGGGCGCGCGCCCGCCCGGGGGGGGGGGGCCCGGGGGGGGGCGGGGCGGGCGGCGGGCAACGCGGGGGCGCGGCGTTACCACCCGGCGCGCAGGGCGCGAGCCGGGCGGCGAGATGCCCGCCGACGCGCCGATCGATCCGGCCTCTGAACCACTGGCTGAACCGCTGGTCCAATCACTGGCCCGACCGCCGGCCGAATCACCTGCCGAATCGGGGGTGGCGCCGGCCGCGGCCGGGGGCGACCGGTCCGGCTAATTCATACTCGAAAGCACGAACTTTCCGCGCAATTCCTACTCGAAAGCACGAATCGAGCGGCCCCGTCTGCGCCAATTTGGACGAGAAATCGTCATTTCATACTCGAAAGCACGAACCGGGAACGCTTCTCTTGTTGGGCGTTAACTGCGAAAACATACCCGCGCCGGCGCCGGGCCGGCGCCCGAGAGCGTGCCGGCGAGTAAGCCGGATGGGTAGGGATGGAGCGGCTGTGACCACATAAAGGAAAGCCCGGCACGAAGCCGGGCATCCCAGGACTTGGTGGAGCGACGTCGCCAAACGTCGATCCCAGGTGGCCATGCAACAGCCACCCTCCTGATAGCCCTGAACGACCATCGGTTCAAGGATGCGCGCTTCGCGCCACGCTATCTTTTTGCCCGGTCCCGGCCCCGTGCAGGGGATGGAAGATGACGGCGTTTACTTTCGGAGCAGCGGCCGGGCGGGTGCTGACGCGGCTCGCGCCGCCTAAGCCGGGCGGACGAACAGGTGCTACGCCCGTACGGCCCGGCTCGACGGAGGCGGGGACGTTCGAGGCGGCGTTCTTCGTCGCGCCCGCCAAGGGCGAGACCGACCGGCTGCTGCGCACCGCCCGCACCGCGCTCGACGCGGGGAAGAAGGCCAGGCGCGCGGCGCGGGCGACGGGACGGGCGCTGACGGCGGCGGAGGCGCTCGCCGCTTCGCTCACCGCGAGCGCGGTGCGCGTGCTGGAGGAGCTGCTGACGCTCGCCCGGCTCAACCGGGGGCGCGTCTATCCGAGCTACGACCGGCTCGCCACCGTCACCGGGCTGGGCCGCGCCACCGTCGCGCGCGCGCTCGCGATCCTGGAGCGCGTCGGCTTCCTGGTGCGCCGGCGCCGCTTCACCCGAGTGGTGGAGGAGGGGGCGGGGCCGCGCTACGCCCAGACCTCCAATGCTTATCGCGCGACCCTGCCGCGCCGCCTCCTCGACCTGCTGCCGCGCAGCCTGCGCCCCGCGCCCGTCCCCGACGACCACGCGCAGCGCGAGGCGGATCGCGCCGGCGAGGCGGCGGCGATGCTGGCGGGCCTGTCGTGCCGGGAACTCGCGGAGGTGACGGTGGGCGGCGCACTCGGTCAGATGCTGGCGCGGCTGGGAGCGGCGATCGACCGCGTGCCCGAAGTGGCCGGGCGTGAGTCTCACGACGGTCCGCAAACGCTACGACATGATTATAATCCGCGAGCAGCCTGCGCCTAGAAGACGTGAACACTTACCTAAGCCACAGGAGGCAGCGGCGAGGAAGGTGGAAAGTGAGCCAGCTGGCGACAGTACCGTTCGGCTCCTCCATCCCGTCCATCTAATCCCTGTTTCTGGTGGTATGCGGCTTCTAGGCGCTGAGCGGCATGCGGTCGACGATCCCAATCCTAATCGTGGTGGCGTGCTGGCGCATGGTGGCCGGTCTCGATATGACCGAGAATGACATGAAGCGCACGGACATGATGACCGCCTTCGGAGGCTGGGCGATGCTCCTTGGCCACATCGATAACATCGACTTTTCACGCCCCGACGCAGCGGCTGAAGCCCGAGCTTACCATGCTCATCCGCCTGACACGCCGGGCCATGCGCGACCGCCTAGTGCTGGCACCCGAAACCCTGAACGATCGTAGCTGGACGCCGTTCGAGCGGCGCTGGTAAGACCGAGCTGGCGGCAACGAATAGGCAGACCAACAAACCTGACTGGCCGGCTGACACGCCGGCCTTTGCACCCCGCCGGGAAACCAGAACGGACGCTTGAGGTCTCACAACATTAGAATGGGGAGGTCAGGATCGTGCCAGCAAGAATTACACACGACACTATGAATAGTAATCGTGTCCAAGGCGTAAACCTACAACCAATCGATGGTGTAGCAGCGTAGCGGCAATGCTACGCCGGTGACCAAAGCTACCTTGAGATGTGCTACGCGAACGCTGCGCTGCCACGGGGCCACCATGCCTGCTCCCAGTGCTCAATCGTGATGGTGCGAGTGCCTAGGCACCCGAACTTTGCGCAGAGCCCATGGCAGCTTCCGACCAGGGCAAAAGGCAGGATCAGACGCTCAAAAGTTCCTAGACAGAACCGGCGCGCCCCAGCTCGCCGACATCGAACTCGACGCTTCGCTACCGGTTAGGCTCCACCGATGTCGACACGACGGAGACGGCTGGCTAGGCGCTGGACTCGTCGCCACGTCGACATGTAGGACGTCAAACGTGCCGACGGTCGCGATCATCAGCCAGAAGGGCGGAGCGGGCAAGACGACGCTAGCCATCCACCTCGCCGCGGTCGCGCAGGAAGCTGGGCACGTCGCGCTGATCATCGACACCGATCCGCAGGCAACCGCGAGTCAGTGGGCCGCATGGCGCGGCGATGCACCGCCCGAGGTGATCGACAGCCCACCGCCACGCCTCGCCGCCAAAGTAGCGGCGGCACGGGCACAAGGGGCTCAGTGGATCGTGATCGACACGCCGCCCCACGCCGACAGCGCCGCGCGCGCAGCGGTGGAAGCAGCCGACCTGGTTCTCATCCCGTGCCGCCCGAGCGCGTTCGATCTGTCGGCCATCCAGACCACGGCCAAGCTCGTTCAGCTTCTGCGCAAGTCTGCCTTTGTCGTGTTCACCGCCGGCGCCCCGAACGCAGCGCGCGTATACGGCGAGGCGAGCGAACTGGTGGAAGGCTACGGCACTCCCGCCTGCCCGGTACCGATCCCCGACCGCGCCGCTTTTCGCCACGCCAGCGCCGAAGGGCGCACCGTCATCGAAACCGAGCCCGAAGGCCGCGCGGCCGAGGATATCCGCCAGCTTTACGCGTGGACATGTCGACAACTCGACATTGCGCCCGCGAGAAAAAGGAAAACCGCATGAGCCGTAAGCCGAGCTTTTCCAACCTGCGCGGCGCCACCCCGGTCGCGACACGTCCACTGGTCGAGGAAGTGCCCAAGGGTCCCGCCAGCCGCCAGGGCCGCAAGCAGATCGCCGGCTTCTTCAGCCCCGGCATGTCGTTCGCGATGCACACCTTGGCGCGACGGCAGGGCAGGAATCTTCAGGCGCTGATGGCGGAAGCATTCAACGACGTGCTGCGCAAGCATGGCGAAAGCCCGATCGGGGAGTAGCCAGGTGCTTAGTGCGCGGGCAAGCTATCCCGGCTCAACAGCTCGTCGAAATAGCCGATCGTCCGGGTCAGCCCTTCGCGCAGTTGCACGGCCGGTTCCCAGTTCAGCGTGGCGCGGGCGAGATCGATGTTGGGCTGGCGCTGCATGGGATCATCCTGGGGCAGCGGTCGGAGCACGATCGGCGAGGCCGAACCGGTCAGCTCCATCACCAGTTCGGCCAGCTCGCGGATGGTGAACTCATGGGGATTGCCGATGTTAACCGGTCCCGTCACCTCGTCGGACGTGTCCATCAGCCTCAAGAAGCCCTCCACCAAGTCATCCACGTAACAGAAGGATCGGGTCTGTCCGCCGTCGCCGTAAAGGGTGATCGGCTCACCGCGCAGCGCCTGGATGATGAAGTTCGACACTACCCGGCCGTCGGCCGGGTGCATGCGCGGGCCGTAGGTATTGAAGATGCGCGCGACCTTGATCTGCAGCCGGTGCTGGCGGCGATAGTCGAAAAACAGGGTCTCCGCGCAACGCTTGCCCTCGTCATAACAGGAACGAAAGCCGATCGGATTGACGTTGCCCCAATAATTCTCGCGCTGCGGATGCACGGCAGGATCGCCATACACCTCGCTAGTTGAAGCCTGGAAGATGCGGCACCTGAGCCGCTTGGCGAGGCCGAGCATGTTGATCGCCCCCAGCACGCTCGTCTTGGTGGTCTGGACGGGGTCGTGCTGGTAGTGGACGGGCGATGCCGGACAGGCGAGGTTATAGATTTCGTCCACCTCCACGTAGAGCGGAAAGCTGACGTCGTGACGGATGAACTCGAAACGCGGCTGGCCGTGAAGATGGTCCAGGTTGCGCTTGTCGCCGGTGAACAGATTGTCCGCGCACAGCACTTCGTCGCCGCGCGCCAGCAACCGATCGATCAGGTGAGAGCCCAGGAAGCCCGCCCCACCCGTGACCAGCACACGCCGGCGGCCATATACTTCACGCGCCATCGGGTATTCACGCCTCCACCATCAAGGCGGCTCACCTAGCCGAGCGGGCAGATGGTGGCAAAACCATCTTTACCCACGCAGTCTTCCCGCAGCAGCAGGCGAAACAGTGTCGGCGCTATCGAGCGCTCATCCAGCGCCAGGCAGTATCAACAATGTTCGCCATGTCGGAATGGCGTGCGGTCCAGCCCAGCTCGCAGCGTGCCGAGGCGGGGTCCGCGACCAGGGCCGCCGGGTCGCCGGGACGTCGTGCGGCGGTTCGGACCGCCACGGGCCGGCCGGTGACCTGCTCAACCGTGTCGACGACCTGACGGACCGACTGACCGGTTCCGGTGCCGAGATTGAACGCACGGAAACCGGCGTCCTCGCCCAGCCGGTCGAGGGCCAGGACATGGGCTTCGGCCAGGTCCATGACGTGCAGGTAATCGCGGACGCACGTCCCGTCCGGCGTGTCATAATCGGTGCCGAACACCGTCAGCGATTGTCCCGGATCGCGTGCCGCCGCCAGCGTCAGTGGGATCAGGTGGGTTTCGGGATCGTGGATTTCGCCCAGCTCTCCATCGGGATCGGCGCCGGCCGCGTTGAAATAGCGCAGCGCGATGCCCGACAGGCCGCCCGCCGCGGCCTGCGCGCGCATCATGTCCTCGCCAGTCAGCTTGGTCGCCCCGTACGGATTGATCGGTCGCTGGGCGGCGTCTTCCCGGATGGGAAGCGAGAAAGGCGTGCCATAGGTCGCGCACGAGCTGGAGAACACCAGCCGGCGCACGCCCGCATCGGCCATCGCCTCAAGCAGGCACAGCGTCCCGGCGACATTGTTGCGGTAATAGCCGAGCGGGTCGGTCACGGACACGCCCACATAGGCGGAAGCGGCAAAATGTATCACCGCGTCGGGCCGCGCGGCGGCGAACAACCGGCCAAGCGCAACCGGATCGCCGATGTCGCCATGCGTGAAATGCGCGGGATCGAGGATGAGCGAACGGTGCCCGGTGGAAAGATTGTCGAACACCAGCGGCAGGTGTCCGGCCGCCCGGAGCCGCTTGCAGGTGTGACTGCCGATGAAACCGGCGCCACCGGTGACCAGGACCTTCAAACACCAGCCTTTATCAAAAGGATTTGTTCAGAACGCATTGGGGTGCGCCAGCACCAGCACGGTGCGGCCGATGATCTGGAGATCAAGCCACAGCGACCAGCGCAGCGTGTATTCCAGGTCCGCTTGGACGCGGTTGGTCAGGTCTTCGACGCGCTCAGTGTTGCCGCGAAAGCCCCGAATCTGGGCGAGGCCCGTCAGGCCGGGCTTGATGGAGTGCCGGTGGCGATAGCGGGGATCGACATCCCAGTAGAGCAGGTCGGCCGCCCTGGCGCCCAGCGGATGGGGTCGGGGGCCGACGATGCTCATGTCGCCCCGCAGCACGTTAATGAGCTGAGGCAGCTCGTCGATGCTGGTACGGCGGATCAGCGCGCCCACGCGGGTGACGCGGCTGTCCTTACGCGACGTGAGGCGCGTGGCATGCGGATCGCAATCCTCGGCGTACATGCTGCGGAACTTCAGGACGCGGAAGATGCGATTATCGCGCCCGATCCGGTTCTGGCGAAACAGGATCGGGCCCTGGCTTTCTAGCCGAATGGCGATGGCCGTCAGGACCAGCAGCGGGGAGAGCACGAGCAACGCCACGCCCGCGACCGCGAGGTCAAAGGCGCGTTTCACGATCCGATCGCCCATCCCGAGCGGCGAGGCGGTGACGATCATGGTGGTGCGGCCGCCTTGGCTGCCCAGCCCGATGATGCCCAGATGGTCCCGCTCATCCGTCAGGATCTCCCCGGAGATGGCCAGGCTCTTCAAGATGCCCGACCAGAGCTGGTAACGCTCCTGCGGGCAGGCGATCAGCACGCGGTCGGTCCGCGCCACGGCGCCGGCCAGCGCGTGGAACTGGAAAGGATCGCTGGTCTGCGGATCGAAGCCGAGCTCGGCCGGGGTGACCACCACCTCATGGTCAACGCGGTCATAGGCCACGTCATCCCTGATCACGACCACCGAATACAGGCCGTGCGGGCTGATGCGGGACGCCAGAAGCTTGACGGTCAGGCGGGCAAAGGGCAGCGCGAGCAGGACCAGCGCCATGCCGATGCCGAACACGCCGCGTGAAAAACCCTCGCCCACGCCCAGGAAATAGACAATGCCGAACACGGCCAGCGCAGCCTGCACGAATGCCTGCATGGCGCGCGAAGCCCCGCCCCAGGGATGATCCACGGAATCGACGTGGAACACGCCATGTAGGCCCGCGATGCCCAGGTAGAGCGGCGCGGTGGTGAACAGGACCGTGGTTCCGGCCGAGAATGTCACGTCATGCCAGTAGAGCAGATTAGCCAGGAGGAACGCGGCGGCCAGCATCAGCAGGTCCCCGACCGCCAGCATCGCCGAGCAGCAGAACCGCAGTGACCACTTGCCGCCGATCAGCCGGTTGATCCCCGGCGAGGTATTTTGCCGACCCACAAGCGCGACGTTCATAGCTGTCACTCTTACCGTCCTTCGCGAGCCGGGCTACTAGATTTCATCAAATAACCGCGCAATCCTGCATCTTAGGGCGCGGCGTTGACCGCTCTGGCCGGGACGCGGATACCAAACGCCTTCGCGCACGGACGCGTTACACCACCGGACAGGAAACAATGGCGCAGAAGATCGTGGTGCTGGGAGCCGGCGTGTCCGGCATGACGATCGCGGACGGGCTGGCGGACCGCGGCCACGACGTCGTGGTGCTGGAGGCGTACGGCCATGCGGGCGGCAATCATCTGTCCTGGGACATCGGGCCCTACAGCTTCGACATCGGCACCATCTATTTTCCCCGCCACACCACGCTGACGGCGCTGCTGCCGGGGCTGATCGACACGCTGGTTCCCGCCAGGCACACGGTGCAGCGCATCACGCCCGAGGGCGTGGTCCGTCACTATCCCCTGTCGCTGAAGCAGGAGGTGTTCGGACGATCGCCCGCCTATGCGGCGCGGGTTTTCACCCAAATCTTGACCGGCAAGCTGACGCGGCGCCGGCCGCGATCGGTCACCGCCTTCCTTCATTACTATATCGGCGCGCGGCTGACCTGGGACAGCGGCCTGCTTTATTTCATGCGCCGCTTCTACAACATGGCCCCGGACGAGGTGGGCTACGGCCTCGCCCGACGCCGCATGGCCTGGATCGTTGACCATGCCAGCATCCGACGGCAGCTCGGCCAAGCGGGACGCAAGCTGTGGAGCAAGGTACGCGGGCGGAGGCTCGCGGTCAGCGACTGGACAGCGAAGGACTGGTTCGTGCGCCCCCGCGCCGGCTTCGCGGCCATGTACGCGCCCGCGGTGGAGCGGCTGCGGGCCAAGGACGTGCGGTTCCACTTTGACGCCGGGGTCACGGCCGTGACGCGTGGCGAGGACGGGTTCGAGGTGCGATCGCGCGCCGGGCGGTTCGCGGCCGATCGCGTCGTCAGCACAGTGCCGCTGGCGGTCGCGGCCGCGCTCGCCGGCATCGACGCGACGGGATTTCCCCGCTCCAATCCGCTGCTGACGCTGTGCTGCCGTTTTCAAGGGGAGCGTGGCTTCAACGGGGAGGTGCTCTACAATTTCCACCGCGAGGGTGCGTGGAAGCGCCTCACGATGCATTCTGATTTCTACGGGCGCGTGGACGGCTGGGAGTATCTGGCCGTGGAGGTCACGCTTACCGGGGAAGGGATCGGGGAGCGGGCGGAGGATGGACAGGCGCCGTTCGCCGAGTTCCGCGATATGGTGCAGGGACTGGGCCTGTTCCGGGGCGAGCTGGAGCTGGTCGGCGCCAGGGTCACCCCCTTCGCCTACCCGGTGTACGACGCCGCGGCGGAGGAGGCCCGGGCTGCGGCGCTGGCCAAGTTGAACGCGGCGGGAATCGAGACGGTGGGGCGTCAGGGCAGCTTCGAGTACATCCCCGTCGCCAGCGAGGCGATCGCGCTGGCGCGCGCCCATCTGTCGGCGTCGCCGGCCGTCCCGGTGTGACCCGGTCGTCCTATCCGGCGAGCGCCGCGTGAAGCGTCAAGGCGCGGCCGTCGCGCATCTGCCCGCCTCCCCAGTGAACAAGCGGCTTCGCCACGCCGGGATGACTGGCCGCCAGCCGTAACGTGCTGGCGTCACGGGGCAGGGCGAGCCGGTTGTGGTCGAGCGTGGCCGTTTGCCTGACGGCTGGATTGGGCGAGGCGTTGGTGATGCTGAAGCCGGCGGAGAACGGACCGCTGATCCGGTTGGCGCTGATCCGGCTGGTGGCGGACGAAATCGGATCGTCTTCCCATATCTCGATCGCGGCGGGGGCGCGCGCGGCGGCGGAAACGATGTTGTTCTCGACGACCACCGTGCCTCCGGCCGGCGATCCCAGCGTTTTCGAGCCGCCCACCCGGATGGCGCCACCACCCTCGAACGGCTGCGGGAAAGCGAGCGTGTTGCCCGTCACCTCGGTCCGGTGGACGCCTATAAAGGCAGTGTCGATGCGGACGTTGCGGAGCGTCGCGCCGGTGATGGTCAGTTCGCCGCAAGGTCCGCCGGCGGTGCCCATCACGCTGGGTCCGGCCGGATCCGAGCACTCCCAGTGCCCACCCCGAACCACGATGCTTCTATTGTTGGCCATGTCCAGTGTCGGATTGTGAATGCGGAACACCGGCAGGTCGCGGTGGGTCGAGCGCGCGTGGCAGTCGACAAAGGCAATGTTGCTGTTGAGAAAGAAGGTTCCGAAGCAGCCGTTGGCCCCGTCCTCGGCGGTACAGGCCCGAAACACGATGTTCTCGCTTCCCTCGGCATCGAAGCCGACGTCGCCCGAGCGCGCCAGGCTGCACCGCGTTACCATACCGTCGTGGCCCATCGATCCCCAGATACCACTAATGGTTGAGTCGATGACGCTGACGTCGGCGATTAGGAAGCGCCCGCATTTGCGCTCGCGACCAGCGGCGCCGTCGCCGGACACGGGATTGGCGTCGCCACCCCACCATTCCACCCCGGAGAGCACGTTTTGATAGCCGCAGTCGGTAACAGTCGCGTCGAAACAATAGCGCAGCAGGCACGCCGCGTGCCCGTTGGCGGGTCGGACCGCGAAACGGGCGCCGCCCCGCTCGATCCGGATGGAGCGGCTAACATTGGCGGTCGCGCCACCGGTCACCACTTCCGTATACGCGACGCCACCACGCGCATCCACCGCGACATGGTTGCAGTTAAGCGCGTGGAGCCCGACCACGGTGAAGCCGTTCACCCCTCTGGCAACGGCGGCGTAGACGCCAACAGACGGCGGTGAGCACTCGATCACTGCTCCGGAATCCTCGGCCACCACGCCCGTGCCGTCGCCGTCCGCCTGAAAGACGCCCGTTAGCGACTGGAGAGGTGCGGTGCTTCGGAACAGGATGTGCGTGCCGCCCGCCACGGTCAGCATCCGACCGGCCGGCAGCAACACCGGTCGGGTTAGTCGATACGGCAGGGCGCGGCGCGGCAGTCTCGCGTGTGGGGTCGCGACGATCGTGGCGACCAGTGCGTCATCGTCGGCAGGGGCTGGGGTGCTGCCTGTCACCGCACTGCCGCAGGCCGCCAGTCCCGCAGCGCCGCCCAGCCAGAAACAGATCGAGCGTCGGGTCCACGACGCACCCTGATCCAAAAAACCCGAGCAAGCAGCCATGGCAGAGGCCGTCGTGTTTGCCGCCATCGGTGTCAAGGAGCAGCGGGCCCGCGTCGGAACGACCAGCCGCCTGCGCTTGTCGAGCCGGGGTGGCTGGCCTACGGACCCGCTCGCTCGCCGGCAGCGAGCGGCGATAACGAGCGGCACGTGACAAGAAGACAAGCAGGGCGACGACGATCTTCTCCGCGCGGCGCACCGGCTCCGGACGCTCTACTCTTCAGATCGGTGGTGGCGTTCATCGTCGTCTGGGTGCTGTTCGGCGGGGTGGCGCCGGCCAGCGTGATCACCTTTGTTCCGCTCGCCGCGACGGGAACGTGGCTGCTTGCGTTGTTGATCGCTGGCGGTGCGCTGGCGCCGCTGCAGCACCAGCGGCCGGCGGTGCTGCTGTTCGGTGGCGCGGTGCTGCTGGTGCCGCTGGCGCAGCTGGTGCCGCTGCCGCCCGGGATCATGGCCGAATTGCCGGGCCGGTCGGTGGCGATGCAATCGCTGGCGTCGGTTGGCGAGGCGTCACGCTGGCGGCCGGCGACGTTGTCGGTGGCGGCGACGTTGGAATCCGCGCTGGCGTGCTGGTGGCTGGCGGGGTTGGCGGTCGCCGTCGCCGGCCTGTCGACCGATCGGATCCGCCAGCTCTTCGCCGTGCTGTTCGGGTTGGCGATGGCCAACATCGCGATCGGCTTCGTTCAGGTGCTGACGGGCGGCGCGGCGCTCGCGCTGCACGATTCCACCAATGCAGGCCTGGCGATCGGCTTTTTCGCCAACAAGAACCATTCGGGGCTGTTCATGGCAATCGGCATCCTCGCGGGCTATGCCGTGGCACGGCGACGCGTGGGCGCGCGATCGGGCGATCGCATCCTGCTTACCCCCGTGATTGTCGCGCCGGTGCTGCTGGTGACTGCCGCCGCGCTGCTCGCCACCAACTCGCGCGCGGCGCTGCTGTTCGGGGTATTCGCGCTGGGTTTCTGCACGCTGCTGGCTTGGGATAGGCAGGTCGGCGGGCGGACCCGGGCCATCGCCCTGGCGGCACTGGCGGTGATCGTCGTCGTTGCTGCCCTGGGATCCAGCGACGTGGCCAGCCGCTCGCTCGGCCGCTTCGGCCTCGTCGACAGCGATCTCCGGTGGCTATTCTGGCAGCACAGCCTGCCGCTGATCGGACAGTTCTTTCCCGTGGGCGCAGGGATCGGTACCTTTCCCACGCTGTTCATGGTGTCCGAACAGCTGGGCTGGGTGAAGCCGACCTATTTCAATCATGCCCATAACGAGTATCTGGAGCAGCTGATCGAGATCGGCGTCGCGGCGCCGATCCTTTGGGGGCTGTTTCTCCTGGCAATGGTGCCTGCCGCCCTTTCCGCCTGGCGGGGGCGGGCCAGGACCGATGGCGCGCTGGCGGTTGTTGCCGCAGCCGTTGTCTTCATATTCGTGGTGCACAGCATCTTCGACTACCCGCTGCGCCGGCCCGGCACAGCGGTGGTGTTCGCCTTTGCGCTGGCGGTGCTGTGGCGGGCGCGCGCGACGCAGATGGTTGCGCGGTCAACCTAGTTGTGCGAGGCACGCTTGGATGAAAGGGCAGGCTGACGCTGCTGCCTGTTGCTTAGCCGAGTGGCCCTGAGGTACCCTGTTGATGCGGAAGAACGGCGTACGCCTGTGTATGGCGGTGGCGATCGGAAATGCGTTGTGCAGTTGCGCTGGGCACGACGCCCTTCCCCTGAACGAGCGGGTGTCGGTGCCGACCAGCTCCGTTGCCACGGCGCCGGCAGATTACGCCATCAATCCTCTCGACGTGTTGCGGATTGACGTGTTCGGGGAGCCGGAACTGTCTTTCGCGACGCTGCCGGTCAATACCGACGGGCAAATCGTCATGCCGATGATCGGGACGATCAAGGCCACGGGCGTCACCGCCGGCCAGCTCGCGGTCGATATCGGCCAACGGCTGAACACCTATCTGCGCAACCCCAAGGTTTCGGTCAACGTCGTCGAGTTCACCTCGCAGAAGGTGACCGTTTCCGGTGCCGTGACCCGGCCCGGCCAGTATCAGGCGCCCGGTGGCCTGACGCTGATGGAGGCGGTAGCGGTGGGCGGTGGCATCACTGATGGTGCCCGCGCCCAGGAGGTAGTGGTGTTCCGCCAGCAGGGCGCGCAACGCTACGCCGCGCGGTTCGACCTAGGCGCGATCCAGGCGGGGCAGGCAGCCGATCCAGCGCTGCGGTCGGGCGACATCGTGGTGGTCGGCTTCTCCAACGCCCGCCGTATCTTCCGCGACGTGCTGGCGGTATTGCCGCTGGCGGTCGGCGTGTTCGTCGCTCTGTACAGGTAGGTGATGTACTTCGAAACGATAAACGAGCGAGGCGGCATCGCCGGCGCTGGCGCCGAGGCGGAAGGCGCCGCCGCGGCAGTCCGCTCGATCAACCTGCGCGACATCTGGGCTCCCATCTACCGTTCGCGCTTTGGGATCGCGGCCATCGTCGTCGTGGTTCTGGGCCTAACCGCCGTCATCACCGTCCTGACCCGGCCCATCTACCGCACCGGCGCGACCATCGAAATTCGTCAGGAAGCGCAAAAGGTCCTCGGCACGGAGGACACGAGCAGCGAAACCGGCGGCTCGGCTGATATCGACCGCTTTCTCGACACTCAGCTCGATATCATCCGCAGTCGTTCAACCGTGGAGGCGGTCGCCCAGTCGCTGGGGCTCTACCGCGGCAGCGCGTTTCTGGACGGGATGGGAGTGAAAGATCCCAAGACCGGTAACGCCATCCTGTCCGCGGACGAGGCGCATCGCGAGACGGTGAACGGCACGCTCCGACGCGGGCTGCGCGTCAGCTTCTTCAAGAACACCCGCATCGCCAATATTGAGTTCGCCAGCCCCGATCCGCGCGTTGCCGCCCAGATCGCGAACAGCTTCGCTGACAACTACATCCGCCAAAGCCTGGAGCGGCGCTTCGATGCCTCGCGCTATTCGCTGGAGTTCCTGCGCAATCAGCTGCGCGAGGCACAGGCGCGGTTGAGCAACAGCGAGCGCCAGGCACTCGCTTATGCCCGCCAGACCCGGCTGATTGATGCCAGCGCGGGCGCGGCCGGCGGCAACGCGCCGCGGTCGCTCACGACTTCCAGCCTGGTGGATCTGAACGCTTCGCTCTCACAGGCCACGAGCCGTCGCATCGCCGCGGAGCAGCGCTGGGACAACGCGCGTGCCGCTAACGTGCTGACCCTGCCCGAGGTGCTCGGCAACCCGGCGATCCAGCAGCTGCTGGCGCAGCTGGCACAGCTGCGCAGCCAGTATCAGGATCAGCTCCAGACCCGGCGCGAGGTCTATCCCGCGCTTCAGCAGCAGGCGGCGCACATCGCCGAGCTCAACCGCCAGGCGAACGCGCTGGCCGAGCGGGTCCGCGCCTCGATCAACGAGGAATATCAGACCGCGCTGCGCCAGGAGAACGGGCTCAAGAGCGATCTGGAAGGACTGAAGAATGCCACGCTGGACGAGCAGGCGCGCGGAATCAGGCTGTCCATCCTGCAGCGCGAGGCGAACACCAACCGGGTTCAGCTCGATGCGCTGCTAAACCGCTACAATCAGGTCAACGCGCAGGCCGGAGTTCAGCTGAACAATCTCGCTGTCATTGACCACGCGCAGGTGCCGACCGCGCCGTACTGGCCGAGCATACCGCTCAATTTCGCTCTGGCGCTGCTGGCGGCGGCCGTTCTGTCGGCGGCGTTCGTGCTAGGTCGCGAGAACCTGTTCGAGCTGGTGCGGTCGCCCGATGATGTCCTGTCCCGCCTCCACCTGCCGCTGCTCGGCGCGGTGCCGGAGGGCCAAGACGTCGTTGCCGACTTGAAGGATCCCAAGTCGGGGATCTCCGAGGCGTTCAGCTCGATTCGGACTAGCCTGTCGCTGTCGTCCAGCGAGGGGGTGCCCGGCTCGCTCATGGTGACCAGCACCCAGGCGGGCGAAGGCAAGAGCACCGCCTGTTACGGACTTGCCACCGGCTTGTCGAAGATCGGAAAATCGGTGGTGGTGGTGGACGCCGACCTGCGCCGGCCCAACGTGCACCGGCAGTTCGGCCTCGATAACAAGATGGGCGCGAGCAACGTGCTGTCGGGCAGCGCCGCAGTGGAGGCGGTGACGGTTCGCGCGGTAATACCGGGCGTGGACGTCATTACCGCCGGTCCGATCCCGCCCAATCCGGCGGAACTGCTCGCGACCGGCGCGCTGATCCAGTTGATCGAAGAGCTGACAACGCGCTACGACCATGTCATCGTCGACAGCGCACCCGTGCTCGGGCTGGCCGACGCGCCGTTGGTTGCTTCCAGCGTCGCGGGCATCGTCTTCGTCATCGAATCGGCGCGGACCAGTGTCCGCGGCGCGTCCAGCGCGGTCACCCGGCTGACCCAGTCGGGCAAGCCGGTGCTGGGTGTTATCCTATCGCGCTTCCACGCCGGGCGTTCGGGCTACGCCTATGACTATCAGTACGCATACGACTACAAATACCAGATTGCCGACAACTAGAGATGCGGGTCGGGGCGGTAATCGCAGCGACAGGCGCAGCGGCGGCGTCGCTGGCGTCCAGCGGCTATTATGTGCGTGCGCTCGCCGATAGTCGCTGGCTGACGGGACAGGACTTGCACAAAGTCGTCCCCGTGCCGGCGGCGATGCTGCCTGCGGGCGCGGTGCAGAAGGTGGCGGGGCGCGCGATGGGCCCGGCCGACCGACCGGTGCTCGCTGCGGCGGTGTGGCGCGATCCGCTCGACCAGCATCTAGCCAATCTCCATTATGTTGATCTGGTTGACGGCCACGCCGACGACTCCGCCGTAGCGCGGCAGGCGCAACTCCTGTCGGCGCTCGGCTGGCGGGACTCGTCCGCCCAACTGAACCTCATCCTGCGCAGCGCGCTCGCCGGCGACGTGGCACCGGTGCTGGATCGCGCCGACGCGCTGCTTCGGCGCCGCAAGCTGCTCGCCCCTGCCAACCAGATGCTGGCCGCCGCGGAAGCGGTGCCGGCCGTGACGCACCTGGTCGCCGTCAGGCTTGCCGCCCGCCCGCCCTGGCGTTCCGATTATATGGTCGCCAGCGCGCAATCGGCGACACCCGCCTTTCTCGCGGTTCGCGCCGCCACGCTCGGGCGATTGTTCGCGATGGGTTCGCCGCCCTCGCGGCGCGAGATCGCGCCGGTACTGTCGGGACTGACCGCCGCAGGGCAGGGAAACGATGCCTATGCGCTCTGGTCCCGCTTCGTCGGGCCGCGGCGGGCGGGCATGGTGGTGAACGATCCCGACTTTCGCAAAGCAGGGCAGCTCGCCGCGGCCAACGAGACGGTGTTGCCGTTCGAATGGCAGCTGAACGCGGACATGGGTTATGGGGCATCTCCCGCTCGCGACGGGGCCGGGATCGAGATCAACTGGGACGGCAAGGGCGTGCCCGTCTTCCTTTCACAGGCCGTGCCCGTGCGCGCCGGCCTGCAATATCGGCTGGTCATCGCGGGCCAGGGCAATGCGACCAGGCTAGTTGACCTGTTCCAGCCGACGCTGGCGTGCGGCGCGCGTCAGCTGGCGTTCGAGGCGGTCGGGGTCGCCAACACGGGCGTGACCTTTCGGTCCGAGCCGGTGCCGGCGGGCTGCGCGATCGCGGTGCTGGCGATCGGCGCGCGGGTCCGCGACGATGCCGCGCCCGTCGGCGCGATCGTCCAGCGCATCGTCATGACGCCGAGCCGCTAGTCCCGCCCCCCTAGCTTCCACTCCACCGGCGCTACCGTTGCCGACGCACGGCTTCGCCGACCTCCTGGTACGTCGCCAGCAGCTCTTCGGCCATCCGTCGCCACGAGTATCGGGCGACGCGCTCGTGCCCCCGGTCGATCAGCTCGGCCCGGAGCGTCGGGTCAGCCAACACCCGGCCGATCGCGGCGGCCATGTCGTCGCTGCGGTGCGGATCGAAGTACAGGGCGGCATCGCCGTATATCTCGGGTAGGCAGGTGGCGTTGCTGCTGACCACCGGCGTGCCATAGCTCATCGCCTCCAGCCCGGGCAGCCCGAACCCCTCCGACAACGATGGGAACACATAGGCTGCGGCATGGACGTACAACCAGTCGCGCTGCGGGTCAGGCAGGTACCCCATGAAGGTAATATTGCAATAACCGCGCTCGGCCACGTAATTGCGCGTGAACTGGCTCTCGCGGTCCGGGCGGCCGACGAAGATAAGGCCTAGGTCGGGATGGTCGGCCAGCAGCCGCTGATGCGCGTCGCACAGCCGCTTCAGGTTCTTATAGTCGAAATGGGAGCCGACATAGAGCAGGTAGCGTCCGAAACCGTGCTCAACCGCCATCAACTCGCCGCATTGAGCGTCGCCGGCCGGATAGATCACGCTGACGCGGGCCGGGTCGACCCCGAGCGTCCGGACGACGTCGTCGCGGGTATAGGTGGAACAGCAGACGATGCGCGCGCTCTCCCGTGCCGCAAGGCGAAAGGCGACCTGCCCGATCAGGTTCTTCACTCGGAACGTCACCGCCGACAGATGCGGGTTGCGGATGCGGAGCGTGGTCAGGTCGTGAAACGAGGTAACCTTGCGGAACCGGTAAAAGAACAGCGGCTGCTGCGGCATGCAGAAATGGACGAGGTCGGGCGCCAGGCGCGCCAGCATCCGCCGAAAGCCGAACTGCTCGGCGAACGAGTAATGCGGCGCCGCGATCAGCGCGACGGTGAAGTTCGCCGCCGTCGGACGCCAGTAATCGACATCCTTGGGGTCGAGCATCACCGTGTAACGGTTGACCATATCGATCTGCTGGAGGTGCTCCAACAGCTGAACGACGAGGGTTCCGGTACTCGAATTGATGATGCGGGCGTCGATTGCGATGTGGAGCGGGGTCGCTGGGGCAGGGGACATGGCTACTCCTGAAGCCGCGGGTCATGGCGGCGGTTGCCTGCAAGCGCAAGCGACCGAGCCCGCCGGCCGCGCGGTCGTTGACCAGGCCCATCGCGTTTGCGAGGGCCCTTGCCATGCCCGCGATCGCCACCTTGCCGCTCTACATCGACGTGACGGACACCCTGGCACGGGACGGCAGGACCGGTATCCAGCGCGTGGTCCGGCAGTTCGTCCGCTGGCTGCCGGTCGAGGCCGCGTTGGCAGGGTGGGAGGTTCGCCTGATCGCTGCGGTCGACGGCCGCTTCCACCGGGTCGCGGCGACCGGGCTGGACAAGCTGGCCGGCTCCGACGCGCGGGTCTCCGGCCCGACCCCGGCATTGCGACCCGCCGGCTTGACCCCGGCATCGCGGGGTGCGGGGGCCGGGGTGCTGCTGGATATCTTGCACCAGGCACCCGCGCTGCTGTCGATCGTTCAGCGCTGGAACCTGAACCGCCGCGTCCGGGCATGGCTGTACGGGCTGATCGAGCCAGCGCCGGTGACGTTCGCCCCGACGGACGTCCTACTGCTGCTCGATTCCCATTGGGGCGGCACGACCTCGGTAGCCGCGGCGCGACGGGCGGCGAAGCGGGGGGTGCGGGTGGTGACGGTCGTGTACGATCTCATCCCGGTCACCCACCCGCGCGACGCCCTGCCGCTGCTGGCGCTGACCTTTGCCCGCCGCATCCGCGCGGCGCTGGCGGTATCAGTCGCATGCCTGACGATTTCACGGACCTGCGCGTCGCAGATCCGTGACCTGCTCGGCACCGACCGCACGGGGTTGCCGGTGGGCTATTTCCATCTGGGCGCCGATGCCGCCCGGCCTGCCGGTAACGGGCAGGCAACCGGGCACCGGCCGCGCAGCTACCTGATGATCGGCTCGATCGAGCCCCACAAGGGTCATGCCGTCGTCCTCGACGCCTTTGAGCGCCGCTGGCGGGAAGGCCGGGAAGGCGATCTGGTGATCGTCGGACGGCAAGGGCAGGCCGACGCCGCGCTGATCGAGCGCCTAGAAGCCCATCCCGAGCGGGGAGCGCGGCTGTACGTGCTTAACGATGCCAGCGACCGCGACATGACGGCGTTGCTGGCCCGTGCCACTACGACGATCATGGCGTCGCGCGCCGAGGGATTCGGGCTGCCGATCGTCGAATCCCTGCATGCAGGCGTTCCCGTGATCGCGTCCGACATCCCGGTGTTCCGCGAGATTGGCGGCAATGCGATCTGCTATTTTCGCGGCGACGACCCGGACAGCCTGATCGCGGCGATGGCGCGGGTCGAACGCGATGGCGACGCCTATCGCGCGAGCGCCAAGGCGTTTTCCTGGATCACCTGGCAGCAATCGGCCCGGCAGGCGGTGACGGCGCTGCGGGACGTGCTGGCGCAGGCATCGGCCGGTGCCGCAACGTGAGCGGCCAGCTGATCCTCGACGTGACCCACACGGTCGCGTTCGGGTTCACCACCGGGATCCAGCGGGTGACCCGCCGCCTCGTCGCCGAGCTCGCCCGGCAGCATGGCGCGGCGGTCGTCCCGGTCGTCGCGATCGGCGGAGCGTTTCACCGGCTCGACGAGGCGGGGCGGCAGCGGCTGATGACGCCCGCGCGCGACGGGCCCGGGCCCGGCCGGGCGGCCGGGTGGAAGCGGGTGGTCGGCCGCCTCCTGATGCGGCTCGCCCCCGCGCTGTACGATCGCCGGCAGGAACGGCTGGCGTCGGCGCGAATCGATGCCGTCGTGCGCGCCTTTGCCGAACGGTCGCCGCTGGCGGCGGGGCCAGGCGATCGCGTCGTGTTCATGGACGCGTTCTGGGGAGGCACCAGCGCCGGTGCTGCGGGCGCGCGGGCGCGCGGACAGGGCGCCGCGCTGGTCGTCGTCGTCTATGACCTCATCCCGTTTACCCATCCCGCCGTCATGCCCGCCGCGATTGTCGCGACCTTTGTTCCGCGGATGCGCCGGGCGCTGGCGGAGGCCGACGGCGCGGTGGCAATCTCGCGCGACTGCGCGCGGCAGGTCAAGGCCTTCATGCGCGGCGCGTCGCCGCCCGTCGCCTCCTTCTACCTGGGCGACGATCCGCTCGACCGGAACGGCGCGAACCGCGCGCCGGCGACGACACGGCGTCCCCGCGCGTACCTGCTGGTCGGCACGATCGAGCCGCGCAAGGGCCATGCGCTGGTGCTCGACGCCTTCGAGCGGCGCTGGCGCGACGGCGACGACGTCACCGTGACCTTTGTCGGCAAGATGGGATGGGCGGCGCCCGATCTGGTCGAGCGATGCCGTTCCCACCCCCAGCTGGGTCGCCGCTTCCATCTGGTCGAGGATGCCGACGACGCGATGCTGGCGGCGCTGCTGCGCGATGCCGACGCGACGATCGTCGCGTCGTCGGTCGAGGGCTTCGGGCTGCCACTGGTCGAGAGCTTGGCCGCCGATGTCCCGGTGATCGCGTCCGACATCCCGGTGTTCCGCGAGATCGGCGGCGACGCAGTGCAGTTCTTCGCGCCGGGCGACGCGGCGGCGCTGAGGACGGCCATGACCGTCTTCGAGCGCGATGCCGATCGGTACCGGGCCGCGGCGCGCGCGTTCCGGTGGATCGACTGGGCCGGCTCGGCCCGGCAATTCGACGCAGCGCTGGACGAGGTGCTCGACCGACACGACAGCAGGCAGCTTGCGATTGACGGCACCGCTTCTAGGAGCACTGGCATTGGTGCGGAGCGAGAGATCGATGGCGAGTGACATCTACCGCGGGTACGAGGCGTGGAAGGGGTGGGACGCCCAGTCCTTCATGACCCTCCAGCCGGTCGACCGGGCTTATTTCGACCGCGAGATCGGCGCCGTGCCCCTGGCCGGGGCCAGGGTCCTCGACATCGGGTTCGGCAACGGAACGCTGCTGGCCTGGTGTCGGGAAAAGGGCGCGGAGCTGTACGGCACCGAAATCTCCGATCAGGGCGTCGCGCTTGCCCGGGGCCATGGCGTCACCGTCCTGCCGTCCTCGCTCGACGAGATCGACCGATCGCTGGACGCCGGCTTCGCGCTGATTACCGCTTTTGACGTGCTGGAGCACATGAGCCCCGTCGACATGGGAAGGCTGTTCGATCAGGTCGCTCGCCTGCTGCGCCCCGGCGGCCTGTTCGTAGCGCGGTTTCCCAACGGCCAGAGCCCGTTCGGGCGGGTCAACCAGGCATCCGATTATACCCATGTCACGACCGTGTCGGCGCCGATGATCATGCAGATCGTCGCCGGCAAGCCCTTCGTGCTAGCGGCGGTCGGCGAGGATCTCCAAGTCGTGTGCGGGACAGCGGTCCAGCGTCTGAAGCAGCGCATCCAGATCCGTGTCAGGCAGACAGCCGCCGCGGCGATCAAGCGGATATTCCGTTTCGACGCGCCGTTCGGCGTCAACGTGACGGTGACGCTCCGGCGCCTCGCATCCTAGGACAGGGGAACGGGCGGGGGCCGGGCGTCCGTCGCGTCAGCCAGCGGGAGCTGTTTCAGCGCTCCGTCCGGTCATGCGTCATGCTCCCCGGCAAGCCCGCCTGGGCCGTGTCGCTTCCGGCGGCGCGCCGGGCGAGGTGCCGGACATAGGCCGGCGCCGCCCAGGCGACGGTGAGCGCGGACGACGCGGTCATCCCGAGCAGCAACCCGGTCAGCCCGGCGTAGCGGGCGCCGGCGATGCCCAGCGCGAGGTTGCACGCGGCCTGGACCGGCACGGTGACACACAGGAACAGCGGCTTGCCCGCGCTCATGATAATCATTCCGAACGTGTCGCACCACACCCGCATCAGCCAGTACAGCGCGAACGGCGCGATCAGCGCTGCGGGCAGTGCCAGCTGGGCGTGCGGCGTCAGCAGCGGCCCGATCCAGTCGAGGAACAGGTAGAGCCCCAGCGACGCCGCCAGCACGATGACGACGCCGAACAGCATCGCCCTGGGTATCAGCGTCCGCAACGCGCGGTAGTCGCCGCGCCCGATCGCCTCGGCGCTGACCGGCCAATAGGCCTGGAGGATGCTGTTGTAGACGAAGAAGACCAGCGCGAAGATCTTGGCATAAATCGCGTACACCGCGACCTCGCGCGCCGACACCGTCTGCGACAGGATGACGTAGTCGACGTTGAGGACCAGCGCCGCCAGCGCGTTGAACAGGAGGAACATGCGCCCGTGGCGCCACAGTTCGGCGCCCAGCCCCCGGTCGAGGGGCCGGGCGAGGCCGGGCGTGCCGGGCGGCGAGCGCAGCGCGCGGCGCGCCAGCAGCCCGATCGGCAGCACCAGCGCGGGCAGGTAGTAGACGGCCAGGCCCCAGACCAGCCGATGCTCGAAGTCCAGCCGGGCGATGATCATCAGCAACCCGACCCCGGCGATCGCGCTGCCCGCCGAGATCGCGTGCGCCAAGTAGCCGCGATGCTCGGCGAAATAGATGCGCGACGTGATCATGGCCGCGCCGGCGCCGATTGACAGGCTGGCGAAGGTCGCGAACGCCAGCACCGCGTCGAGGCGTCCGACCGTTGGGAAATGCGACAGGAGGAACGGTCCCGCCCAGATGCCCGCCACCGACAGCGCAACCGCCAACGCCACCGTCGTCCCCCCGAGGATGCGCGCGGTGGTCCAGATCGCGTCATCGGCCGATTTCCCCGCCACGCGCCGTGCCGAGATGAGGTTCTGGAGGCTGGAGCCGAGCCCGAGATCGGCCAGCGCGAACCAGCCTGCCAGCCCGGTGATGACCGCATAGGCACCATAGCCCGCGATCCCGAGCATGCCGGACAGGATGCGGATCGCCGCGAACTGCGCCGCGGCGGTGAGCAGCCGACCCGCCCAGCCGGCGCCGACCGTCATCCCGAGCGCGCGGAAGCGCGGGTCGAGCAGCCGGGTCGCTAGGGCGCCCGCGCGCCCTCCCGCGGCTATGGCGCGACCGGTCACGCCCGTGCCTCCGCCGATCGCGCCAGCACATCGTCCAGCGCGTCGAAGAAGCGTCGCGTCGCCTCGCGCCAGTCGATCCACCGGAAACCGGCCGCCCTGCGCCGGTGTTCGGCTTCCCGTTCGGCGAAGGAGGCAAGAACCGACCGCAGCGTTTCGGGGCGTTCGCGATCGAAATAGGTCGCGTGGTCCCCGGCGACCTCGTGGAAGACCGGGATGTCGGCGGCGATCACTGGCAATCCCTGCGCCAAGCTCTCAACAATCGGCAGGCCGAAGCCCTCGACGCTGGAGGCGGCGATGAGCGCGCTGGCTGCGCGCATTGCGGCTGCCAGCCGCTCGTCCGACGCGCCGTGGACCAGGACGAACTGGCGGTCGCGCTCGGGATGCGCCGCGTGGCGGTCGAGAAAGGGCTGCATGTCCCACCCGGCATTGCCAATCACCACCAGCGTTGCCCGGCCACCTTCCGCCCATAGCCGGTCGAACGCGTCCAAGACCAGCGCATGCCCCTTTCGCGGCTCGATGCTGCCCACCATTAGGAAGGTCGGCGCGCGACCCGGCGATGCGTCCGCCGCCCTGCCTGCGCGCGCTGCCCCGATGTCGTCGCCAAGGTAGAAGTGGCCGACCGGTTGTGCCCGCCCGTGGCGCGCCAGAAAGGCGGCGAGCTGGCCGGCGCTGAACCGCGAGATGGAGAGCGCGCCCGCCGACCATCGCGTCACCGCCAGCAGCGAGCGGCGGAAGCTGTCGCGGATGGGGCGGGGCATCAGTGCGGGAGGGGGCACCGGGACCATGCCGTAGATGCCGGGCACGACGAGCGCGCCGGCCGCGTGCGCGGCCGCGCCGGCACGGACCGCCGGGCTGCCGCCGAACAGCAGATCGAGCAGCACCAGGATGTCGCCCGGCGCGATCCGCTCCGGCGCGGCCTCGATCAGGTCGTGCTGGCTGCCCCGAAAGCGGGCATTGGTCTTGCGCTCGAGCAGCGGCAGGTGGAGCGCCGGCCATCGCAGCAGCAGCCGGCGCAGCGGGCGCCGCCACCGCCGGTCGGGCGCTGTCGCCACCGGCGCCTCAAGCCGAGCGTACGACGCCAGGGCTCGCTCGCCGCGCGCGGACAGCCGGTGGAAGCGCCCGTCGAGCGCGACGACCGGGACCACGGTTGTACCGCGCTCGGCCGCGACCCCGGCGGCTTCCGTCGCGATCCGGCGGACGACGCGCTGGATGCCGGTATGCAGGCCGAGTTCCAGCGTCTTGCTGACGTCGAGATAGAAGGTGCTCATGGGGATCCGCCAGAACGGCCGGTTTGTCCCCGGCCATCGCGGCTGCTATGCGAACCGCGACGGGCGGTGTCCACAGCCGTCAGCGGCAGGCGTCTTAGTCCATCGACAGCGTCGTCGTTGATGGTGCCGGTGGGTTGCCTCGACCGGCACGAGCCGGCGGGTGCGGCGAAGGGAAGTGTATCGCGTGGCTTCGACGATCAACGACGTGCTTCCGCGCCATCGCGCCCTCATTCTGACGCCTCGCCGCAGCCACATCCTGGCGGTCGCCCTGCCGGCGATCTTCTTCTTCATGCTGGCGTTCCCGAAGGGGGGCGTGCGCGTCTACGACGTGCCGATCACCTTCGGCTATCTGCTCAGCCCAATCCTGCTGGTATGGGCGGCGCTGCGCGCACCGAGCCTCGCGGTGCCGAGCGATCGCCTGCTCGCGGTCCTGCCGGCGCTGGTGATGGCGGTCTGGAGCGCCGTCGTGGTGGTCATCAACGACACCGACTCGTTCGGCTACACGCTGTCCTACTTCATCTCGGCAGTCTACCTGCCCATCTTCGGGCTGACGTTCGTTTCCGGGCTGACGCTGGGCGAGTTCCGCGCCCGCATGGAACGCACGCTGATATGGGTGGTCCGCTTCACCGTCGCCTACGGTATCTTCCTGTTTCTCTACAAGATCGTCACCGGCCAGTGGATTGAGATCCCCTATCTCACGGTCAATGCCGACGACGTCGGCAATCTGGACAGCAAGTTCATCAACCGCGGCAGCATCTACAAGCTGATCTCCACCTACAACAACGGCAACATTTACGGGGTGGCGATGTGCATCCTGGCCCCGCTCTATCTCAGGCTGGAGCGCAGCCGGGTCATGGTGCTGGCCTTCTACGCGGCGCTGTTCCTGACGCTGTCGCGCACGGTCTGGATCGGCGCCATCCTCGTTTTGGTCCTGCACCTGGTTTCCAACCGGCTGCGGGTGGTCACCCTGCTGTACCTGGGCGCGGCGTTGCTCGCGTCGGTCGGCGCCATTGCCTACATCCTCGACCTGATGGGGCGCGACCTCAGCTTCATCTTCGACGCGACGCTGGGCAACCGGGTCGATCAGCTGAACGTCCTGTCGAACCCGCAGATCATCCCGACCCAGCTCACCACCGTGCTGCCCGAGATCGTCTACACGGGCGTGCTCGCCAATTACGGCTACCCGGGACTGGCGCTATTCGTCGTTCACCTCGTGACGCCGCCCTTGCTGCTGCTGATCGGCGGCGTGCCGCTGCTGTCGCGGTCCAAGGCGTCGGCCTGCCTGCAGGGGCTGCTGGTCTATCCGGTGCTCGCGGCATCGGACTCGGCGTACAATTTCCCCCCGGTGATGATGATATTCTGGATGGTTGCCGGATGGGGCTTCTGGTACGCGCAGCACGAGCGGGCGTGGCGGGGCGGCTAAGTGCGATTACTGGTGGATGCCCGCGTCGGGTGGGGACACGGCATCGGCCGGGTCATCACCAACACCGTTCCCCGTGTCGCCGCGTTGCGGCCGGACTGGCGGCTGCGTGTCCTAGTCAACACGCCCGACCTGCACCGGGCGCGAGAGGCGTTCGGGACGTCCGCCAATGTCGAGATCGTGGCGTGCGACGTGCGGCCATTCTCGCTGGCCGAGCAGGTCCGCCTGGCCTCATTCGCGCGCGGGTGCGCGCTGACGTGGTTCACCAACTACTGGGTTCCCCTGGGCTGGAGGGGTCGGTTCGTGACCACCGTTCACGACCTTCTCCACCTCAAGCCCGAGCTGACCCCCGCCTCGCGGATCAACCGGCGGCTCGCGCGGCTGACCTTCACCAAGGTGCGCCGCCAAGCGGCGGCGGTGATGTTCGACAGCCGCTTCACGCAGGCCGAGTTCGAGGCCATGGTCGGGATCCCGCGCCGTGGCGTCACGGTGCCGCTGGGCGGGGACCACCTGCCGACCGCCGTTGTCGCCAAGCAGCGATCGCTGCTGGCAGTGGCGGCGCCCAAGAAGCACAAGAATTTCGCGCTGCTGCTCGACGCCTGGCGGCAGGCGGCGGTGCCCCCGGGCTGGACCCTGCGTATCGTCGCGCCGGCTGACGCGATGCGCTCGACGATCGACCTGGAAGCGATGGCGTCGAGCGCGCGCGTGGCGGTGTACCGCGGCATCTCCAACGCGGAGCTGGCCGATCTGTACGCCGCCGCTGCGATCGTTCTTACCCCCTCGCTCTACGAAGGTTTCGGGCTGCCGCTTCTGGAAGCGATGCTGGCGGGCGCCTTGTGCGTCAGTTCCACGGCCGGATCGATGGTGGAGGTGGCCGAGGGAGCCTTTGTTTCCTTCGTCAATGGCCGCGACCGGGCGGGCTGGACCAGCGCCATCGAGCAGGCCTGCGTCACGATCGACCGGGATGAACTCGATCTGCAGGCCGTGCTTGCGCACAACCGCCGGCGAGCCCAGCGATTTCGCTGGGATGACACCGCCCGGCAGATCGCCGACATCCTGGCGGACGCGGTGTCGCGACCCGTCGCCGGGGCCCGAAACCACGCCGAGGGAACACCATGACCACCGCCATCATCACCGGGATCAGCGGCCAGGACGGCGCCTATCTGGCGCAGAACCTGCTGGACCGGGGCTATACCGTATACGGCACCTATCGCCGGTCCAGTTCCGTCAACTTCTGGCGGATCGAGGAGCTGGGCATCGAGAAGCACCCCAATCTGAAGCTGGTCGAGTACGACCTGACCGACATGGGCGCGGCCATTCGGCTGATCGACCGGTCGGGCGCGACCGAGATTTACAACCTCGCCGCGCAGAGCTTCGTGGGCGTGTCGTTCGATCAGCCGGTCACCACCGGCCAGATCACCGGCCTGGGCGCGGTGTACCTCCTGGAGGCGATCCACACCGTCAACAAGGCGATCCGCTTCTATCAGGCGTCCACCTCCGAGATGTTCGGGCTGGTCCAGGCGGTGCCGCAGAGCGAGAGCACGCCCTTCTACCCGCGCAGCCCCTATGGCGTCGCCAAGCTCTACGCCCACTGGATGACGGTCAATTACCGTGAGAGCTTCGGCATCTTCGGCTCCAGCGGGATCCTGTTCAACCACGAGAGCCCGCTGCGCGGCCGCGAGTTCGTGACGCGCAAGATCACGGATACCGTCGCCAAGATCGCGCTGGGCAAGACGGACGTGCTGGAGCTCGGCAATCTGGAGGCGCGGCGCGACTGGGGCTTCGCCAGGGACTATGTGGAAGGAATGCGGCTGATCCTGCAGCACGACCGGCCCGACACCTTCGTGCTGGCGACGGGCCGGACGGAAACGGTGCGCAGCTTCGTGGAGATGGCGTTCAAGCGCGTGGACGTGGCGCTGGAGTGGTCGGGCGCGGAAGCCGCGGAGATCGGACGAGACCGGGGAACGGGCCGCGAGCTGGTGCGCGTCAACCCGCGCTTCTATCGCCCGGCCGAGGTCGACCTGCTGATCGGCGACCCGGCCAAGGCGCGCGCCGAGCTCGGCTGGGAGAGCGGCACCTCGCTGGAGGAGCTGTGCGCGGTGATGGTGGAGGCCGACCTCGCCCGCAACGAGCGCGGCTGGTCGTTCTGATGCGTGTCGCGGTGACGGGGGCGGACGGCTTCACGGGCCGCTACCTGCTGCCCGAGCTGGCGCGCCGCGGGCACGAGCCGGTGCCGCTGGCGGCCGACGTCACCGCGCTCCCCGCGCTCGCCGACGCGGTCGCGGCCGGGGCGCCGGACGCGGTCGTCCACCTGGCGGCGCGCGCCTTTGTCGCCGACAACGACTATGCCGGCTTCTACGCGGTCAACCAGGTCGGCACCTTTCACCTGCTGGACGCGGTCGCCCGGACGGCGCCGGGCGCGCGCGTGATCCTGGCCAGCACCGCGCAGGTCTACGGCGCGCAGGCGGCGGGCCTGCTGGCCGAGGATCGACCGGTGCTGCCCGCCAACCATTATGCGCTGAGCAAGGCGGCGATGGAGACGGGCAGCCGCTTCTGGGCGGACCGGCTGCGGATCACGGTGGCGCGGCCGTTCAACTATACCGGCGTCGGGCAGGAGACACGCTATCTCCTGCCCAAGATCGTGGACCATTTCCGCCGGCGGGCGCCCGCGATCGAGCTGGGCAACCTGGACGTGCGCCGCGACTTCGGCGACGTGCGCGCGGTGGCGGACGCCTATGCCGGGCTGCTCGACGCCGACGAACCGCCGGCGGTGGTCAACGTCGCCACCGGCGCGCTGGAGAGCGTGCGTGGCATCGTCGCGCGGATGGAAGCGCTGACCGGCCATCACATGGCCGTGCGGGTCAACCCCGCCTTCGTGCGCGCCGACGACGTGCCGGAGCTGGGCGGCGACGTCGGCCGGCTCCGCGCCGCGCTGCCCGGCTGGCGCCCGCGCCCGCTGGAGGAGACGCTGGAATGGATGCTGCATGACGGGTGAAGCGCGGCCATGAGGGTCGCCGTGGTCCACGACTGGATGACGCTGCGCGGCGGCGGCGAGTCCTGCGTGGAGCAGTTCTTGGACCTGTATCCCCAGGCCGACCTGTACTGCGTGGTTGATTTCCTGCCGGAAGCCGAGCGCGGCTTCCTGGCCGGGCGCCGCATCACGACGAGCTTCATCCAGCGCCTGCCCTTCGCGAGGCGGCGTTACCGCGCCTACCTGCCATTCATGCCGATCGCGGTCGAGCAGCTGGACGTGACGGGGTACGACCTGGTCATTTCCACCAGCTCGGCGGTCGCCAAGGGCGTCATCACCGGGCCGGACCAGGTGCATGTCTGCTACACGTTCAGCCCGATCCGCTACGCCTGGGACCTGCAGGAAACGTACCTGCGGGAGTCGGGCAGTGATCGCGGGCTGAAGGGCGTGATCGCGCGGGCGATCCTGCACTATATCCGGCTGTGGGACGTGCGCACGGCCAACGGCGTCGACCACTTCGTCGCGATTTCCCACTATATCGGTCGCCGCATCCGCAAGGCGTACGGCCGGTCGTCGACGGTGATCTACCCGCCCGTCGACCTCGACCGGTTCACGGTCGGCGACGCGCGGGAGGACTTCTACCTCGTGATGGGCCGCATGGTGCCTTACAAGCGGGTGCCGCTGCTGGTGGAGGCGTTCCGTGCCATGCCGGAGCGCCAGCTGGTGGTGATCGGTGACGGTCCCGACATGGCGGCGGTGCGCGCCGCGGCCGGGTCTAACGTCACCCTATTGGGCAAGCAGCCCAACGACGTCGTCACCGACTACATGCGCCGCGCCAAGGCGTTCCTGTTCGCGGCGGAGGAGGATTTCGGCATCGCGCCGTTGGAAGCGCAGGCCTGCGGCACGCCCGTGATCGCCTATGCCAGGGGCGCGGCTACCGAAACCATCCGGGGGTATGACGGCGAGGGCCAGACCGGTGTGTTCTTTCACGAGCACACGGTGGCCGCGATCATCGCCGCGGTGGAGCACCTCGACCGCCGCCTGCCCGCGATCACGCCCGCGGCCTGCCGCGCCAACGCAGAGCGGTTTGCCACCGGCCGCTTCCGCGATGAGGTGACGTGCTTCATGGATGCGGCGATGGCGGGTGCCGGCACTGTTCACCCCCACTGACGTGGCCCGCCGAGCGAAGGGCGGAGGTGAGCATCTGATAAAATCGTTTATCCGCGCGAAATGTGAGCCACGCAAAGCCGCCAGCTCCCCGTAGCGAAAGTAAGGGCCGACCCCAAAACTCACCGTTCCGCTCGGGACTACCCCGACACTCACGCGAATCGACCCCATTGCTCACCCGCAGGGCCGGTTTCAGAGGAAATCCGCAGCTTTCAGCGTCCTGAGTCTTAAATCTAAAAAAAATGATTGAATCAGAAGATGGACGGTGAGTTTTGGGGTCGCCTACCCGACATAAAAGGAACTACTGCGGAATCGGTCTGCGGCCGATACTCGTTCGTTGCGTGCCGGCTACGCCGTCACCAAAGCGGCGCAAGCGCCACAGGCTTTCCGAAGAAAACCAAGCACGACCGGCAAGGACCAATCCCAAAACTCACCGCCGCAGACGGCAGCGGCATTACGCCAGAACGACCGACCCAGCTCCGCAAAAATGACTTGGCGCATGAGGCATTCGCTTTCAGGCGGCAGTCCCCAGGAGATCGGTTGGCAGAGCCGGTTTTTGGCCCACGGAGGGCCGATCAGCGGCGAGGAGAGGGGGAAAGTCTTGAGCCGTCACACGGCCCTGTAGCGCCGTATCGCGCGCGCTGTGCGGATCGGCTACAGACATCATCCAATGCGGATTGGCGACAGTCAGCTTCATGGCGCAGGCCAGCTAGGGGAAACATTTTCCTCTTTCGTATCGGCAATCGGCTCATCCTGTCCGCTTTGAAGCACAAGTCTGAGCAGCGCGACCGGGTCGACCCCGATCGCCCGCGCCACCGCGACATACTCGTCGACCCCCAGCAGGCGCTCGCCGGTCTCCATCCGCGACACATACGCCTGCTGCCAGCCGAGCCGCTCCGCCAGGTCGACCTGCCGCAGCTTCGCCGCCCGGCGCGCGTCCGCCAGCGCCGTCACAAGGCGGGCGTGCAGGTCGGGCGGGGCAGGGGAAGCGGGCACGCCCGACACCTAGCCCGGCTTGCCGACTATGCGCAAAGCGTATATGAGTGGGCCCGGCTTCGGAGAACTCCGATGAACTCAGTTGAACGGCTAGCACCATGGCCGGATACGACGAGCATGCCCACTGGCGGCATTGACGGCGTCCCCCTGCTCGACCGTGCGGTTGCGCGCTGGGAAGTAAGCGGGTCGTCGATGGCACGTCTTGGCTTTGCGTTCCTGATCCTGGCGCCGCTCCTGCCGGTGATTTGGGCGCTGATCCTCATCGGGCACTCCAAGTCGTCCGGCGTGTTGGCGCTCGCCCTCCTGACTGGCTGGCTGATCGTAGCGGGGCTGGAAGGTGGTCGTGCTTTCTGGATCTCCAGGCACCCCCTTGCCTCGCAGCGCTGGCTGCGGGCGGTCCGCGCGGCCGTAGGGGACGACGTCGCCCAGCGTGCCGTCGGCTGGCTGGTCCTGCGCTATGGCGACCAGCCCGACTATCGGGTGAGACGCTCGGACATGACCCTGGCCGTCCAGATCGGGCGCTCTGAGCAGCGCGAGGCAGCGTGCTGGGCGGAAGGCGTTCGCTTGCGTGGGGCGGCCGATACTGACCCGACGGCTGCTGCCGAGCGACGTTCCGATAGACGAGCGCAGGCCGCAGCATGACGGAGGTCCTGGTGTGCGGCATCTCGGGCTGGTTCACGCCGCACGGCACCCGCTATCATGAAGACCGGCGTAGGCTCGACCAGATCGCGCCCGAGGACTGGGAGGCGCTGCTCACCCATGCGGAGGCGATCGGCTTCTTCACGCGACCGGAGCGGGGAGCAGCGGCATCGAACGCGCGCATCTTCACCTCGCCATCACCGCCGGCGACCGCTCGCGCGAGCTGGCGATCAACGATCCGTTCGAGACACCGGAGCTGGCCCGGCTGATCACGCTGACACGGCGTGCCTTGCGCGACCGGCAAGTAATGGCGGCCGCGACGATGAGTGACGAGGATCGCGTCGCTTTCAGGGTAGCATTGGCGGCTCAGGACGAGCCAAACGCCTCGGCACGCTGAGAGCTTCGGAATGGGTCTGCACTGGCCGGCTATCACTCCGCCCCGGGTGCCTCACTGGAAGCCGGTATTCAAGTTGACGAGCCCAAGCCTTCAGGGTGTGTAGGAGCCGGGATTTCCAGAGATTAGAAGCACACCGAACGCAAGGGTAGTTGCGGATCACCTTGTTAAAATCAACAGCTTGCGGTGCTGCGGCGAATGACCCCACTGGACCCCGTTTCGGTCCCACTCGATCCCAGGATAGGTCCGCAACAATATCAGAGTCTTACGTGGGTTCGGCTAGGATCACTTGGCTTCCTGCGCCTACTGCCTTGCGGCCCAATCGGTTTGCGGGCACGATCGTGAGGCCTTGCGAAGACCCCGCCAGCCTCTCTGCTAGGAGGTTGGAGTGAAAAGACAGTCAGCTCAGCGGACCGTCAGGTTCGATTATCATCAGCTGCTCCGCTTGGAAGCCATCGCGGATGAGCAGGGACGGTTCGTGGCCGACATCCTGCGCACTGCAATCGACCAGTATCTGCTCGGCCACAAGCTGGTCGGCGAGAGCCAGATGCGGCATCACCGTATCAGCGAATATTCCCAGATCGCGCTCGATACGATCATTCTTGAGCAGCACCCCGAGTTCCGCGATCGCATTGTCACCGAAACCGACCGTCGTATGGCCCGCTATCACGGCGCGGTAGGGCGCTGATACCGACACCCCCCTTGCTGGCCAGCAACGGAACGCTAGGCTGGTCTGATGCGTGTTGATGCGCCTCTATCTACCCGGCCTATGCCGAGTTCCGGGCGGGCGACCGTGCTGCCAACGACGCTCACTATTGGGCGTGCCAACGGCGCGGCGCCCCATGCTGATGGTGAAGATCGCACGAGGCCGTGCCGATGTTGCCTGGGATTGCATCACGGTCAGCCCAGACGACGAAGGTTACCTGTTCGGCGATGATGACGGCCGCGCTCTTGTGAATAGGATGGTTGAGCGGTTCCAGGCTCTGGCCAAAGGTGCCCCTGGGCGACCCGAGTTCTACGGCAGCTCGTTCACCGGCAGCGTAAGGCGCCTTCCGCTCCCTGTGGCGCGGCTGCTGGCCGAGGAGTACGTTCAAATGCTTTATCTGCCAACCAGGACACCGGATGCGAGCCCAGTCGGGTAAGCGTGTCCGTTAGGAATCGGAAGGCGGCGCGGTATCCGTCGTCTCCCGACCGGCTTGCCAAGGCGCCTTAGCCCCGCGAAAATCCGGGTCCGAACCCGGGTAGTTCTCCCAACGACCAGATCGCCATCAGGAGCACGGGCGATCGGGATAGCGAGCAGCACACCCTACGCAAGCTGCGCTTGCTACTATTCGCCTATTAACAGACGCTTAGGCCGTATTTGAGTGTGACTCCAACCGATCCTGTTTCGATCCCATCCGATCCTCTATCCAGAAAACAATGATTTACCTGTAGTCTGACGGGGTCACCCTCCCGGTTCAGCCGCCCGATCGACAGCGCGGCAACGGCAGCTAACGAGCCACCGGACATGCCCCCTGTTCTTACTACGTTCTGTCCTACACATGGCTGATGTGATTGGGTAGTTCGCAGGAGGAGTCGCCTATGATCGTCGTCGATGCACCCTTGCTGCTCGCGGTCGCCACGCTTCTGACTGCCATCTCGAACGTCATCTGGTCCATGCGGCGCAAGCGGTAGGGGGGAACGTGGCCGGGCGATGTGCGCAAGCGGACGTCCGGTCACGCCGCCTTCTGAAGGTCGCTGAGCTTCTGGAACTCGCCCAAGATATCGGCGTGGTGCCGGGCGAGGTGGCGGACCACGCGGGCATTGCCGAGCAGGCGGTTAACGTACCCGGTCGCAAGCATCAGATCGAGGTGGTCGGAGCTGTAGCTCTGCTCAATCAGCCGGAACTGCCGGTCCACGTTCTCGCTCTCGCGCTGCATGGTCGCGACCTGGTCTTCGGTGAGGCCCGGCACGCGCCGGGGCTTGCCGGCCACGAGCTGGTCGTCGGGCGTGGAGGCGACCAGCGAGCGCGCATAGCTGACCGAGAACCGGTTCGTGGTAATCATCGCCTGAGCGACCTCGACTTGGCGCACGGGCTTCAGGAACCTAAGTTCGGTGAACACATGGATCGGCACATGCCTGTCCTTGAGCAGATCGGCGGCTTCCGGGCAGATGCCGACCAGCAAGTTGCGCTTCACGCGAATGTTGGCGATGTCGACGTTCAGCGCGCGGGCGAGCCGCTCTTCCGACACGCCTTTCCTGACCGCGTTCAGGATCATCTTGTGCTCCTGGATGATCGCGATGCGGCTCACGCGCTTGTTGTAGGTGAACGCCTCGTCGTCGGTCGCGACGAGGCACACGACCTCGGTCTCACCGCGCTCGCGCATGATCTCTACTCGCAGGTGCCCGTCGAGCAGGTGGTAGCGGGTCGTATCGGCTGCATCCCTCGCGACCGCAGGCGGTTCGATAATGCCCACCTCGGCGATCGACGCGGCGATCTGGCCGTACTTTACTGACTTCTTCACGGCCGCGGATACCGACCGGAGCGGCATGATAGCGTCGATTGGAATGCGGAGGCTTGCTTCCTCGAACGCGAGTCTGACGGGCACGACCGGCTTTCTCGCGCTCATACGACCCCTCCCTTCGCGCCCAGCCGAGCCGCGATGGTCTCGGGCAAGGTACTGTTGTATATCCCGCCCACCTGACCCGGAGGGCCGGACCTTCGGCCCAGCAAGCGGACAGAAACAAGTGTTTACGCCCCCTTCCGCCTGCTACGGTTTTCCAGGGCCTTGGCGCGGACGTAAACAGGGGGCGAAATGACCGGCACCGTTTACGGCTATGTGCGGGTATCCACCGGGCGGCAGGACATGGGCCGTGATGCCCAGCGCCGCGCGCTTGAGACGGCCGGATGCACCGAAATCATCGAGGAGCAGGCGAGCGGGCGCAAGGCGCGCCCGGCCCTTGCCGAGCTGGTGGACAAGCTGGATCAGGGCGACATGGTGACGGTGTTCCGGTTCGACCGCATCAGCCGGTCGGTCGCTGACTTCTACGCGATCGGCGAGCGCATCCGCGAACGCGGCGCGTCGCTTCGCAGCCTGGCGGAGCAGTTCGACACCTCGACCCCGATGGGCCGCGCCATGATGGGGTTCGCCGCCATTTGGGCCGAGCTGGAGGCGGAGACTACCCGCGAGCGCGTGAACAACGGGCTTGCCGCCGCGCGGGCGCGGGGCAAGCTGTTGGGCCGCAGACGCGCGATCGACGCGATGACGGCCGCGAAGATCAAGCGGCGGCTGGACGCGGGCGAGCCCGGCAAGGAGCTGGCGCGCGAGTACCGCGTGTCGCCCAGAACCATCCGGCGTATCCGCGAGCGGGAGCGGTCGGCATGAACACCACGGAGCGGTTCGTCTACAGCCTGGTCGGCGGGCCGGATGAGCACTTGCGGCAACGGGAGCCGACGATACAGCGCCGAGCGACCTAGGGCAGAAAGCTGGATGGCGATCAAGGAAAATGGGCTCTGATTTGTAGGAGGCCGTGAAGGAGGAGAACAGGTAGTTGTCCTCATTCTCCAGGATGTAATCTGCGAGGTCGGGAACTCGCTTCTCATTCAACTGACGCTGCTCACGATCCTCCGGGCTGATTCCTGCCCAGTTGATGAATTTGAAAAAATTGGGGAACGGCGCTCAGCGGCATGAGGCACGCGTAATAGGTGACGGTGAGGAGTGATCGTTATCCGGCTCACCTTAGCGCTACCAGGAATGCCCGCCGCCTCAGTCTCAAGCGAGTTTGATCAGGTTTACAAGAAATCCATAAACCTGCATAACCTGCGCATGGACCCGCGTCGCAACCCGTTCGCGCCCGGTGCCGGCACGCCGCCGCCCGAGCTCGCCGGCCGCGAGCCGCTGCTGGGGCGCACGCTAATCGCGCTGGATCGCATCCGGGCGGGCCGGGCGGCGCGCTCCACGGTCTTTCACGGGCTGCGCGGGGTCGGCAAGACGGTGCTGCTGGGCGCGGTGCGCGAGGCGGTGGAAGCCGAGCGGATGCTCGCGGTCGCGGTCGAGGCGCCCGAGCACCGCTCGCTTCCAGCGCTGATCGTGCCGTCGCTGCGCGCGGGCCTGCTCCGGCTCGACCGGATGACGCGCGCCGGCGAGGGCGTGAAGCGCGCGCTCCGGGCGCTGGCGGGCTTCGCCAAGCTCAAGCTTCGGTACGACGATTTCGAGGTGGCGCTGGACCTCGAGCCCGAGCCGGGCCTCGCGGATTCCGGCGACCTCGACCTCGACCTTGCCGACCTGCTGGTGGCGGTGGGCGAGGCCGCGCGCGAGCGGGGCAGCGCCCTCGTGCTGATCGTCGACGAGCTGCAGTACGTGGCCAAGGACCAGCTGGCGGCGCTGATCAGCGCGCTGCACCGGGCGAGCCAGCTGCGTCTCCCCGTGACGCTGGTGGGCGCGGGGCTGCCGCAGCTGCTGGGCCAGATGGGCCGCGCCAAATCCTATGCCGAGCGCTTGTTCGAGTTCGTGCGCCTGGGCCCGCTCGACGCGGAAGCGGCCGGCGCCGCGATTCGCCTGCCGATCGAGCGCGAGGGCGAGCGAATCGACGCGGTCGCGGTCGCCGCGATCGTGCGGGACACCGGCGGCTACCCCTATTTCATCCAGGAATGGGGCAAGCACGGCTGGGACGCGGCCGACGCCTCGCCGATCACCGCCGCCGACATCGGCGCCGCGCGCGTGACCGCGCTGGCGGAGCTGGACGCCAGCTTCTTCCGGGTGCGCTTCGACCGGCTGACGCCCGCCGAGAAGCGCTACCTGCGCGCGATGGCGGCGCTGGGCGCGGGGCCGCACCGCTCGGGCGACATCGCCGACCGGCTGGGCGTCAAGGTGTCATCCGTGGCGCCCACCCGCAACAGCCTGATTGCAAAGGGCATGCTCTACAGCCCCGCCCACGGCGACACCGCCTTTACGGTTCCACTGTTCGACCAGTTCATGGCACGCGTAATACCAGACAGGCCATAGGCCGGATCGTGAGGGTGGCGCGCCTGTGGCCGCGCATATTTCCCTTTCGTTCCGGCCGCGCGTGACTCATGGAATCGCGATGCCGATCCGCCCGGAGCATCGCTGGCTGTACCCGATCGATTGGTCCGAGCTGTCGCGGCTGGTGCGGTTCCGGCGCGCGGGCGGGCGATGTGAGGGCTGCGGGCGGCCGCACGGGCGGGACGTGATCCATCTCGGCGACGGGCGCTGG